>JANNCJ010000072.1:0-2429 GCA_031386485.1 bacterium | reverse complement strand
CTCCCCCATTCGGAGTGCTATTTAATAATTCTATATGGAAATTGGGTGCCCCCTCATCGGCCTTTTCTGGATCAAACCCTCCATGTAGGATAATTTTTGTTTTAATTTTATTAATCATATAAATCACTTTTATTAAATTACATCGTAATAGTAGGGTAGACGTGGTCTGGGTTGCGGTCGAGCTCTTCGATATCTAGAAGGGCGAATCTTGGCTTGCCTTCACTATTATTACCCGTGAATCTCTCAAGTGAAGTGACATATAGCTGACCATGATCATACAGAGCTCTATATATCACTCTAAACTCATCCCCATCTTTATCTGCATCCTTGGCAATGTCTACAACTATGTATCTATTACCTCTATAATGCTGATAGACCCTGTTACGCATTACGCTTGTTTCTAGTTTGTGGAAATTCATATAATATATATTATATCACAAATATTTAATTCAAAAAAATGTTTTAAGACGGATTTATGTGGTAATTTAGAAAGAGTTGTGAGAATAATCAGCATCTTTACAAAATAGTAAAAATATATTATAGTGTATGAGTTCTTTATCCCAAGTTATGACTAGGAGAAGATTTATGAACATGACTGCTGGTCAGGTTATTAGACTTCTAAGAGAGCAACAAAAGTTTGCTCAAGGAGACATTGGTGGAATACTTGGACTCAGTATTGCTCAAGTATCGCTGATCGAGAATGATAGAGTCAAAACTCCTGAGATAATCCAGAGAAACTTGAGGGGCATTTGTACTGCATTCAAGATCACACCAGAGACATTCGAGCGAATGCAATGTGAGAACTTTACACTGTATACGGCTACAAAATGTACTGAAGGTAAGATCGATGAGACTTACTGCATTAATTTCCACTAATGATCAAATCCTCAAAAAACTGCACGCCCACCCGAGGGCGTGTATTATTTTATTTCTTATATTAACTTATTGCATAAGACCTATAAAGAATTCCAAATCAATATCCTTTGCATCTTCTTGTAAGTTGAATCTTTCAATTTTACCTTCTATCTCTGATATAAAGCTAATATGAAAATGTTTAGATTTATTATTATTTAGATTATTATCAGACCCATAAAATTCTCTTGCAAAAATACATATATTGTTATGATCTTTCAGTTTCTTGAATCTTTTTTTATGTCATTGTAAATATTCCTTAACTCATTCATTTCTATCTCATTCATTTCTCCATAATTTTCAAAATGTCTTTTAGGTACCAGAATAGTGTGATATTTAAAATACGGAGATATGCTTACTAGCCAGTAGAAAGCTTTATACTCTTTTAAAAGTATTTGATATTTTATATCACAGAATTGGCAAGTAGAATTAGTATTAGTTTTAATAAAATCTATATATTCAGTTCGACTTATTAATTTTTTCATGGCTGCCAGACTAGGGATCGAACCTAGATAAACAGCTTCAAAGGCTGCTGTCCTACCATTAGACGATCTGGCAAAATTACTTCACTTTCTTTATATGCCTGCACTTCGTAGCTGTATATATAATACATATTTAGTTGTGCACGAGATGCGAAGAAGTGTCAAAGTATTATAACACAAATTTTCATCTATTAAAAGATTGTAAAAATATTTTAGGAAGAGTATAATTGTACTAGTAAATAATTACTACACAATAAATTTATGCAAATTAATAAGGGTACTAATAATCAAAATAATAATGTTAGTAATAAATATAAATTTGTAGACATGCCCGAAGTAATTAATCTCCCCGGATATAAATTAGATGAAGCAGCACAAGTGTTGAAAAGATTAACAACATTAATGGCCAGCGTGTAGTATAATTAGTTAATGATAGTTAACAATGTTGATCTCTTAGAGCTCGAGCTAAAGGCTGAGGAGATAAGATATGCCATACTTAATATGCTAGTGCATGCAGGGAGCGGACACACAGCAGGACCGCTTGGTATGGCTGACGTATTCGCAGCTTTATATTTTAGAGTACTTAAACATAATCCTAATAATCCCTCTTGGAGCGAGCGTGATAGGCTTATACTTTCTAATGGCCACATCTGTCCTGTCTTGTATGCGAGCATGGCGCTCTCGGGATACTTCCACCCTAATGAGCTCTTAACACTTAGGAAATTTGGAAGCATACTACAAGGTCATCCACACCGGGAATTCCTCCCCGCACTCGAGACGAGTAGTGGTCCGCTCGGATCTGGATTATCGCAGACTATCGGAATGGCGCTCGCAGATAGGATATACGAGGGTAGACAGAGGCATACACTAGATAATAATACATATGTCAAAAAATATTTCTACTGTCTCATGGGTGACGGAGAGATGAATGAAGGTCAAGTCTGGGAAGCGCTACTACTACTTGGCAAGGAGAAATTATCAAATATAATAGTTATTATAGATAGGAATAGGATACAAATAGATGGCAATACTGAG
>JANNCJ010000010.1:0-6008 GCA_031386485.1 bacterium | reverse complement strand
TTTAAAACAAAATTATTTTATCTTAAAGTCTTGGCACTTTTTGTCTTTTTATTTAATCTCATTTTAATATTCAAAAATTTCTCTTACGCTTACTCATCTATCAGCATTGGCGTCGGAGCAGTAGACTCGCTTAGTACTATATATGATATCTCTAACACTTTTGATTTATTTACTCTGATTGTCACCCTCATAAGCACACTACTCATTTGTATTTCGTTTATTATGCTTTATGAATATTTAAAGTTAAGAAAGAAAGTTACAGGGGCAAAGAGTGTAGGGCTTGGTATGATACTCGCTATTGTAGCGAGCCATTGTGCTAGCTGCGGGGTAGCTATATTTGGTGGCCTCGTATCTATCTCCCTCTTGGCAGCTCTTCCATTTGGTGGTCGTGAGATAGGCATGATAGCCATACTAGTGCTGATGTATACTATATATGATATGAATAATAAATTAAATAACCCATATGTCTGCTGATCACGCTACAGAAAAAGGCTTCCAGAAATTCCTCACGGATATGCCCAAGATAATACTTATTCTTGTGGCTATTGGAGTCGTGACAAATTTCCTCCCTGACTCTATGCTGAGCAAAGCGATAGAGCTAATCGATAATAAGAAGACTGAGACAAATAATAACTTAGCTCTAGATAAAACTTTAGAAAGAAAAGGTGACAGTGATATCTTATCAGGCACATACAAAGTCACGCGAGTAGTTGATGGCGATACTATTAATGTGATTAAGATAGGGGAAGATGGGAAAGAAAGCAAGAATCTAGAATCTATCAAAGTAAGACTACTAGGTATCAATACACCAGAGAGTGTAGATCCGCGCCGTGAAGTAGAATGCTTTGGTGTGGAAGCTAGCAATAATATGAAGTTATTAGCAGACGGTAAGAATGTGATCTTAGAGATAGATAGATCACAAGACACATATGATAAATATGGTAGATTACTCGCTTATGCTTACTTAGATAACGGAGAGATGCTAAATGAGATACAGATTAAGAATGGTTATGCTTATGAGTATACTTTTAGCAAGCCTTATAAATATCAAGAATCATTTAAGAAATTACAAGCTTTTGCTAAGGAGAATAATATAGGACTATGGAATAAAGGGGCATGCGCTGAGCCATTGGTACAAACCCCTTCCGCCTTTGGCACCTTCCCCAAGGGAAGGACTGGGCACATTTGGGTCAGTGCTTCCTATGGGGAAGCTCCGCGAAGCGGTGAAGGGGTCTGGGTCTTAATTTAAAATAAAAATATGTCACACGGTATACCAAGTAAAATAAAAGACACACTCAGTAAGCTCTGGGTCTGGATAGTGCTATGCCTCACTCTATTAATTATTTCTATAATAGTTGTAGCACTTTTCCCCAGTTTTAGTGAAGAGAATATAAAAAGTAAAGTAGGTGAGGTGATAGAGAGTAGGAAAGAGAAGAGATCATTCTTCACCCTCCCAGCCCCAGGGTCTATTAGCTTTAAACTATTTGGGAGTGCTACCTCTGGCGGCGTCATTAAGCCGATAATAAGACCTATCACAGAGGATTACTCTAATGACGAGTCGTATAACTTTTGGAACGACAAGAGTAATTACACTGATTGGAATAAGCTGGATAATTAAAATGTAGGCTATATGATATAGCCTACACAATGCCAATCTCTCTGGCGTCGGACAACGCCACTCGTTTGAGTTCTTCTTCCGTGCGCTTGATAGCGTCATCTTTAGATTCCATAAGCAAGGTTCTACGTCGAACAGCTTCTTCTAATAGCCTTTGGGTAGCTAATTTAAAAGCGTCGTATTCTGGTAAGTTCTCCCTGGCTTCATAATCTCCGTGCATTCTACCATTTTCAATCTGGCTATGCTTTCCTGTCATAGCAAAAAATTTTCCAGCAAGAAGTTCTTTGTATGGATGTTTCCTTTTCAGAACGTGAATAAGTTGAGCATCAGAAATTCTCATAATTTCATCTACGACTGATGCAGGGTTGTACTTTACTCCAAATAGCTCAATCATACCCATTACCTTTATATTAGGTTGGTTTTGAAAGTGAAAGTTTGGCTCCATATAATTATATATTATTTTAATAATTCGTCAAGGACTTCTTTCACCATTTTGCCATCAGCATTATCGCCGAGTGACTTGATGATCTGGCCAGTGGTCTGTCCTTTTTTAGACATGTCTATATCGCCAAGACTTTCTATTACCTTCTTAACAGCGTCGACAACTTCATCGCGAGTCATCTGAGCAGGGAGGAGGCTTTCTAAAATTACGAGCTCGGCACTCTCGTCATTTGCTAAGTCTTCGCGCCCAGCATCAGAAAACTGGGTGATGCTATCTTTGCGCTGTTTGATAAGTCTCTTGATGACTTTAGTACAGTCAGTATCCTCTAGTACTTCTTGTGGTGGCCTACCTTGCGCTACTAATTCATTAGTAAAGGCTGACGAGAGTCCGCGCAGTGTCATAGTACGCGCACTATCTCGGGCTATCATGGACTCTTTGATAAGTGATTTTATTTTTTCTTGCATATAAATTTTGGGTACAAACCCCTTCCGCCTCTTCGCTTCGCTACGAGGCACCTTCCCCACAGGAAGGACTAGGCGCAGGATTCATATCTGTAGTATAACATCCTTCTTCGCATAAATAAAGCTACGACGGGACTAGTTTAAATATTTTTGGGAATAAAAAAACCATTATCTCCTTCTGAAGTTAATGGACTCTACAAGCTTTGAATAGGTGTTGTAGTGTTACCTTACGGGAGGGGTCAGTGATTCTGCAGAAGTGCTCGTCAATTAGAATTCCACTGACCCCTGATTTCCCTGCCTATGTCACCTCGGATTTGATATAAGTGACAATCAAGAATTTTATACTAGTTTCTATATCTAGTTTGTTCCCTTAGAACATCGGACCCTCCATTTGGTTGGCGCATGATTTTACCTCGTTCGTCAGTCAGCGAGACTTAGATCAGAGGATGTCCGGCGTGCTCGCAAGCAGGCCGTACGGTGATCTTTTCGGATCGCCATGTCTGCTTACGGATTGTCCGTATACGCATGTCTTCCCTCCATATGGTTGAATGGACGCGGCTTTTAGCCGCAAAAAAGATCAAGGCCTGAGATGCTGCGCTTGGCCGGGCAGCAATTGTCGACTCAGGTAAAAAATAGTATAGCATATACAAAATATTTGTCAAGCGAAATTTGAGGAAATAGTCACATCTCGATTTCGTTTTGGTAAAATAGTCAAAAAAGTCTTATAAAATAAGAATGATTTGAGGTCAGTTTGTTCTTTGTCCCGCGCAGCTTTCCTGTCCCGCGTAGTTTTAACGTAGTAGGAATGCGTAGTGGGATTGGTTTTTACGCATCTAAGCCTTGCTTTTTGGTGGTTTGGTAGTATAATCTATATATGACTACTTTAGGATTAAACAAAAGTGAATTCAAAACATTCAGAATTGATTTTGAAAATATGATAGAGATTGCTAAAAGAAAGCTACTCATTTTAAACGTTAATGAAAGTGTTAACAATATTTTGAATAATAAAGCTAAAAAATTTAAAAAGGCAGAAGATGCTTTTGAATTCCTAAATAATTAAATATGCGTGTTATTGTCGTTGATAATAGTTTTAGACGAAGATACAAAAAATTCTTAAAGACTAGACCTGAGACAAAAGATAAGCTGCTAAGCGTTTTTAAGAAATTGCAAGAAGACGTTAACGAGAGTTCGCTCTATACTCACAAACTTACTGGAGAACTTAGAAAGTTTTATGCCTGTAGAATAACTTACGATCTTAGGCTTGTTTTTAATTATGACGATGAGAATATATATCTTGTAGATATTGGTTCGCATGATGAGGTGTATTAATGTTATAATATTTAACTATGAACACAACTCTAATTTACATCTTACTCGCACTCATAATAATACTCCTCGTGGCAGTCGTGTTTTTTATTTTTAAAATATTAAAAGGTGGTAGTGGTGAGAAGATGATGGATGAGATATATCTCTATAATGAGAAGCTTAAGGAGGAGATAAAGTATCTCAAAGATGAGATGAGACATAGTAGTAAGAATATCGACGAGAGACTGATTGATAGTGAGCGCAGCATGACGCAGAATCTTAAATTTCAGATGAATAAGAGCCAAGAATTAATTAGTGACATAACGAAAGAACTTGGAGAAGTGAAAGAAGCTAATAAGCAAGTCTTCTCTATGACTGAGCAGCTAGCTAACTTAGAGAAAGTGCTAACCAATCAAAAGCAGCGTGGTAGCTGGGGAGAGTCATCTTTAGAATTAATACTTTCCAATATTATTAATGGTAATTATAGTATGCAGTATAAATTTGAAAATGGGGAGATAGTAGATGCTGTAGTAAATATAAAAGAAAAGCTACTCCCGATAGATAGCAAATTTTCGCTTGAGAATTATAGTAGATGCGTGGATGCGGAGAATGAGGAGGATAAGAAATATTATGGTGAAGAATTCAAAAAGGATCTCAAAATAAGAATCACTGAGACATCTAAATATATAAGGGAGAAAGAGAACACTCTCCCGATAGCATTTATGTTTATACCGAGTGAAGCTATATATTATGACTTACTTGCTGGAAGTAATAGTAGGCTCAAGATTAGCACAGAGAAGCTAATAGAGTATGCACATGGTATGAGAGTCTTCATCGTTTCGCCCACATCGATACTCGCATATTTACATCTCGTACTCTCAGGTATAAAGGCTTTTAATATAGAAGAGAATGCGAAGCAAATACAAGAGAAAGTCGAAGAGCTCGGTCGTCACATGGAGAGCTATGAAGAGTATTATAAGAAGCTAGGTAATACTCTCTCAACCACTGTTAATCATTATAATGCTGGCTACAAAGAATTAAAAAAGATAGACAAGGATGTATACAAGATAACAGAGGGCATGAGCGGCGGTAAGATAGAGGTAACGCTCTTGGATAAAGTGAGGGAGAGTGATGAGGATTAGTGTGCCAGTCCTTCCTCTGGGGAAGGTGGCGAAGCCGGAAGGGGTTTGTGCTAAAATTATATGACAAATTTAAATAATATAAAAAGTGTATTCATGATCGGGGTTGGAGGCATTGGCATGTCGGCGCTGGCGAGATATTTCTTGTCGCAGGATATCAAAGTAATTGGCAGCGATATAAAAGAAAGTAAAATAACAAATGACCTCAAGTCTCTCGGCGCTCAGATAATACTTGAGCAGAGGGGGTCAGAGTATATAGATGATGTAGACTTGGTGGTGATGACTGAGGCGATAATAGAGAGTAACGAGGATTACTTGAGGGCAAAAGAAAAGGGTAAAGAGATTAAGTTCTACGCCGAGATGCTTGGGATAATAACCGAAGGTTATGAGACTATTGCAATATGTGGCACTCATGGTAAGACTACCACGACTGGCCTCGTACTAAGTATGATGCAGCATGCAGGGCTCGATCCCATGGGTATAGTCGGGTCACTACTTAAGAGCGGGTCCAACTTCGTACAAAGCGGCGGTAAGAGTAGGGACGGTAAGAAATATTTTGTAGTCGAGGCTTGTGAGTATAGGCGTAGCTTTTTAAATTTAAAACCAAAGTATCTTATCATCACTAATATCGATGCTGATCATCTTGATTATTATAAAGATCTCGATGATATTAAGAGTGCATTCCTAGAGCTGTGTAATAGAGTAGATAGAGATGGATATATAATTTATCATTCTAAAGATAAGTCTAGTAAAGAGGTGATTGAGAGTTATGATGGTAACGCTAAGATAATAGATGTTGATGTTTATCAGGATATGGGTGAACTTGAGCTTAAATTAATTGGCAAACATAATGTAGAAAATGCTAAGCTAATCTATAAGCTCGGAGAAATATTATATATAGAAGATGAAATAATTAGAAGTGGTCTTAATAATTTTGAGGGGACGTGGAGAAGATGTGAGTATAAGGGTGTGACTAAGAATGGGGCGATAGTCATCGATGATTATGCGCATACTCTATTAGCTTCTCTGTGCTAATCTTGAGCCTA
>JANNCJ010000104.1:0-8066 GCA_031386485.1 bacterium | reverse complement strand
TAAAATAAAATAATTAAGCAGTAGCACTATTATATGAGCAAGTATATAAGAGATAAATCCTGAGACTGCTAAAAGAGAAAGATTTTCGAGGACTATAATAGACTTCGTCTTACTTCTCTTAAGCCCTATTACTATCATGGTGAGTATATCTCTAAGTCTTGTCTCGGCAGAGGCTATAGTCATTGTGATAGTTAGTAATATTCCTAATATAATACTTGGTAATCCTATAATATTAACTAAGTTAGTTATCTGATTTAGAATACTATTAATCTGTGTGATAACATTAGTAGTATTGATCGCGATTATGTTTGGGTAATTAGTTGCAAGCTCACTTTCTATTTTGGCCACCTTATCGTCGCTTACATTGGTGGTGATGAAATAATTCTTTGGGAAATTATCTATAACACCATTAGAATATACGAGATAAAAAAAGGGCGTACCATTACTCTGATTAGTCTTACGCACTGAGGTTATCTTAGCGCTGACAGTAAATCCTTGTATAAAAACTTGCACTTCATCACCAAGCTCGGCTCCCAGTTCCTTAGCAAACTCTTGATCGATAGAGACCTGATTATAACTAGTGTCCTTGGAGTGCCAGACCCCACTAACTATCTCTTCGCCCTCCGCTAGACTATCGCGATACGTTAGATTAAATTCTCTTGTAAACTCTCCGCTTTCTTGAGCTCCTATAACTCTATCTCCGACACTTATTAGTCTACCTCTAATTATATTATACACATTGTACTTTTCACCCTGAAGCATGCTTACTACAGGACCTAATTTAGACTCACCAATATTTACAATATACATTGAGGGCGCTGATCTGCTAACATCTTTGTTAATATTTAGTTTTATATTTTCTTCTACTGTTGTGATGATAAATACTCCAGAGAGTGCGGTCATGATAGAAGCGCCTATAATATACGTCTCGACCGATCGCCACTTGAGAAAAGATAGTATAGAAAATATAGTCACAGAAAATCTGCCCCTAACTTTATAAAGTATATCTGTTATAAGCTTAGTGAGGTAAAAGTAAAATACGAAAAGTAAAGTAAGCCCGCCTATGCTATATAAAGAAAGGAGTAAATCGCGCGTAAGCAAATACATAGATACAAAAAGTAATATGGGTACAAAAATATAAGACAAGAATGTATGTACCTTGCTTCCATTTATTTGATTAGAAGTTAAAAGAGCTTTTGCACGCAGGTTAGCTAGATCACGGAGGAATGGTATTGCGGATAAAAGAATTAGTATAATCGAGAACAATGTCGAGAATAATATTGTGAATGTGTTATTAAGCGCATTAAGACCGAGTCCAAAATTTGTATTAATATATGAGAGCAGATATTTGGACACATAAATAGCCAAGAGCGAGCCAAGTAGTCCAGACAAAGTGGCGATGGTTGTAAAAATTAGAATATAGATAGCGTATAGCTTATTATTAGTTAGTCCAAAGACTTTAAAGAGGGCTATGCTTTTACGAAATCGAAAGAGTAGTATCGCGAGATTAGCCGCAATATTAACATAGACGAGGAAGAGTGAGATAGAGATAGCAATACCGATAAAAGTTGCTACTGATTTAAATCCAATCAGTAAGCTGTCTGGGCCATCAATGCTAGAGTCATATCTTATTTTATTTTGCTCTGCAAAGTTGGTAAGAGTCTGGAGCGCCAGCACACCCTGATTAACTATTTTAAATCCAATCTTATGACTCACTCTCCCATTGTCGCTGGTGATACCAAGCAGATCAAAGTCTTCTAAGTTTATTATGACTTTGGGGGTAAAAGAAAATGAAGAGCTGACTTTATCCGGCTCATCTGCTATTACTCCGCCCACTCTTAATTTTAAATCTCCTATATAAATATTATCGCCAATAGCAATATTCAGATTACTGAGCGCTTTACTTTCTACATAGATTACTCCTCTCGCATTAGTGTATATAAGAGAGTCACTAAGCTTAAGCTCACCATAAAGTGGGAAGTTATTATCTACAGCTCTTACAGATACTGGAGTGGTACTACTAGAGATATCTGTTCGAAGTGTGGCTTGGGCAGACTTCTCATACTGCAACACAATATCATTATTATTTTGTAGTGCTAAGATCTCATCGCTTAAAGTGATTGGCTTACTACTACTATACTTGATGTCACCTCCGACGAGAGTAGAAGACTCTTTATAAAAATAATCACTCACGCTCGTGCTAATATTAAAAATTAGGGCAAAGAGGAATATGCCGATAAAAAGTGAAGCAAATGATAAGAATAGATCCTTGCTTGATCTCATTAAGATTTTGCTATAAAAGTATAAGACTGTCTTCATAATAATTAATCAACTATCTTACCGCTATCCAGCTTGATAATCCTATCCATACGACTAGCTATATTCATATCATGAGTCACGATGATAAATGTTTTATTATTCTCTCTCACATTCTCGAGGAAGGTGTCTAAGATTTTAAGTCCATTTTTGGTATCTAGATTACCGGTCGGCTCATCAGCAAAGATGATATTTGTGCCAGAGGCTAAGGCTCTCGCTATGGCGACGCGCTGCTGCTCGCCGCCAGATAGCTCTCTCGGGAATCTGTGCTGCTTCCCTTTAAGACCCACTTTTTCTATATACTCATCCGCGATATCATTATTAATTTTACCTCTGACTATACCCGGTAGTGTCACATTCTCGAGTACTGTGAAGGCTTGTACTAACTCAAAAGACTGGAAGACTATTGAGACTTGTTTACTTCGGAAGCTCGCCAGCTTATCCTCGTTATATCCTGAGATGTCGTCGCCACTCACCATTACCTTGCCGAGACTTGGCACATCGAGTCCAGACATGAGAGATAGTAGAGTGGTCTTCCCACTACCTGAGGCCCCGATGATGGCCACCTTTTCTCCCTTTTGTATCTCTAGATTAATATTATCTAAGACTTTAGTCTCTATATTGTTATCAAAATAACTCTTGCTTACATTTACTAATTTTATCATTTTCTAAGTATAGCACATATGTTATACTTAGAGTATGTATAAATATTTAATAATTTTCCTCGTACTTTTGTTAGGTTTTATTTTCTATATTATTTTTATGCAAAGAATAAATCAAGGAGTCAGTGACGCTGCTCCACAAGTAAGCAAGGATAGTGATGAGTCAAAGTATAACATCATCGCCTTTGGTGACTCACTCACTGCAGGGCTCGGAGTCGAGCTTAGTAATGCCTACCCAGCCAAGCTTGAGAGCGCTCTCAATGATCTAGGTATAGATGCCAAAGTAATTAATATGGGTATCTCAGGCGATACGACATATGGTGGGGTCGAGAGAGTAGACTTTGTGATCTCATCTAAGCCAGACATAGTGCTGCTCGGTCTCGGGGCCAACGACATGCTGCAGGGCTTACCATTACAAGATACTAAGAAAAATTTAGATACTATAATTAAGAAGTTAAGAGAGAATGATATACAAGTAGTGCTACTTGGTATGAATGCTAGCATTAATAATGGCTTACAGTATAAAAAAGATTTTGAAAAAATTTATGAGGACTTAGCCGACAAGTATGACTTAGTCTTGATGCCTTTTATGCTTGAGGATATCGCCCTTAAGAGAGAGCTTAATCAGTCAGACGGCATACATCCGACTTCTGCGGGTTACGACATAATGGTCAAGAATATGCTACCATATGTTTTAGAGAGTGGGGTTAAGAGGTAAATAATTTCGGATGAAGTAAGTAAAGTAAGGGTAGTATGGGAGAGGAGTGAATTGACAAATTAGAGTAAATATGATATACTAATAAAGTCAAGAGCTATTGCTCGAGACTCCATTAAACTTCCTATTGGAGAGTTGAAATGCCCTTTGAAATCAAGCTGTGCGAAAGCACTGATCTCGCGATGAGCATCTTCAACATGTTCCGGCTGAATACCGTGAACGTTGTCGATCCGGTGCTGTCCGAGAATATGGATAGTACTCCAACCCAGTACCGTCCATCGTCTGCAGAAGAATATGCTTCGTCGACCAGTCTGTACGACGTTCACCAACGGCTATTCGCTGCTACATGCAAGAAGGTTGTGGTCTACGATCTGTCTCGTACCGACAACGGATTGGGCGAACATCGCCAAGTCGACTTTGAACTCAACCTCGGGATGATTGAAATCAGCTTCACCGTCTGGGTTGATCGTGTTCGTCCACAAGTTGACCGTACTCTCGACAAGCGTTCTGAGTGGACCAAGTGGCGCTTCAAGCGTGCTGAGTTCATCCAAATGAACGTACCTGAAGGAGATGACTACTGTTTCTGGGCTTCGCATCGAGATAACGTTGAGAGCTTCACACCTTCGGGTAACGGCAGTTATCCTGCGGACGCAGTTTTCAATTTGTCGGAACAGCAACAAACGGTTTTCGGTTGCATGGTTTGCTCCAAGGTGATGGACTAAAATCATCAGAGCTTCTCAGTTCGAGGGCCCTGCTTCGGTAGGGTCCTTTTTTATTTTATGTAGCAAAAATGATTTCGCCGGGGTTGCCATGTTTGAAATGTTTTTTATCTTTTAAATACTTAAAAATTGAAAAACGTTTTCTTTGAGATAAGTAATAAAGATTATTTTGATTTCTATATGCTTCTTGCTCAGAAGCTCTCATTATATACGCATCATGCATATTATAGTTTTTAACTATAAATAAATACAAAAATTCGAATAGATTTAGAATCCATAGACCAATAAATAATAATTCCTTTTGCTGAGCAAAATGTATCAATTCGTGATTCATAATCCACTCCTCATCATATCTATCTTTTGACAAAAAGATAAAAGGGTAAAATGCAGCACCCTTTGCTTTGGAGGCTACACCATTCATTAAGCCAAATAGCCATACTATGTTGCTAGATATAACCAAAATATATTTTTCTTTATTGAGAATTTTCATATTAGGAGTATATCACAATATGTATACTGTAGAGGAGGGGGCTTGACCACCTCGCATAGTCGCTATCGCTCCTTGCTCCTCGGTCCCGTATTCAAGATCCTCTTCTGGTCAGGAAGTTAAAAACCAAATGCTCTATTTCGCATTTGGTTCATAACTTCTGATGCTGCGCCCTTCGTAGTTTTAACGAAGAATGGGTGCCCAGGAGAGGACTTGAACCTCCACACCTTACGGTACATGCTCCTAAGGCAAGCGTGTCTACCAATTTCACCACCTGGGCATTTCACTTTTTCAAGTATTTAAATAATATCACAAAATAAACATTTTTCAAAATTTAAGTTTTGATTATTTATTAATTTTGTGTTAATATATAAGACACGCCCGGGTGGCGGAATGGTAGACGCAAAAGACTTAAAATCTTTCGAAGTTACTTCGTGCGGGTTCGAGTCCCGCCCCGGGCACCACACTACGCTAAAGCTTCGCGTGGCGCAGCCATTCAAACTCGTAGTAATGCCTCTATAGCTCAGTTGGTAGAGCAACTCCCTCTTAAGGAGATGGTCGTAGGTTCGAATCCTACTGGGGGCACCAAAATATTTTATGGGAATAGACACAATCATCACACTCGCAATAGTCATATACTCGATTATACTTCATGAAATAGCTCATGGATATGTAGCTAAGCTTAGCGGAGATAATACAGCGAGAGACGCGGGGAGGCTGACACTTAATCCGCTTCCTCACATTGATCCAGTGGGCAGCATCATAGTGCCTGCTATAGGAGCTATGAGCGGAGCCGGGATATTTGGCTGGGCTAAGGGCGTGCCTGTTAATCTTTATAATCTAAATAGTAAATTTAAAAATTTTGCTGTGAGCGCTGCAGGTATTGTCACTAACTTACTCATCGCTACACTCTTTTTACTTCTAATCAAATTTGGGATCTTTGGAGTAGCTTATAATGAAATATTTTTTAGAGTTGCGATAATTAATATTGGCCTCGGATTTTTTAACCTCATGCCGATACCACCATTTGATGGCATGAGTATAATCAGATCTTTTTATCCAAAGCTCTATCACAAGTATAGCTTCATAGAACATAACCCAGCATTTATGATTATTGCTATTCTAGTTGCCTCATACTTGTTCTCATTCATATATGGTGACATAGTCAGATTTGTGATTAATCTTTTTGGACTTAATTAAATTATTTCTTACTTGTGCTTCGTAGCTTCCTTGTCCGGCAAAGCTTTAGCGGCGTCGGAATGCGAAGAAGTATTATGATGTTTGAGATATTGCTCTCTTAAGAATTTGTTAGTGACATTGGTGTAGACTTGCGTCGTTGCTATGCTAGCATGACCCAGCATCATCTGTACACTACGGAGATCGGCTCCATTATATAGGAGATCAGTCGCGAATGAATGACGTAGCACATGCGGGGTACATTTCTTAGAGATACCAGCTAGCACTGCATACTTATCTATAATGCGCTCTACACTTCTCACGCTCAGTCTCATCTCCTCACCTCTATTATATTTACCTTGACCTGCAGGACTTAAATTAATAAATAATGCCTCATCCATATCTGTTCTCATATTTAGATAGTCTTTGATATATTTCTTCGCATCCTCACTTATAAATACCACGCGCACTTTGCCACCCTTACCTCTTATGGAGAGCTCTATGTTGGTGAGGTCAAGAGTGCGATTAAGAGATGTTAGCTCAGAGACACGTAGGCCGGTCGAGAAGAATAATTCTAAGATAGCCTTATCTCTTTTATCTGCGAGCGTGATATTCTGAGGAGCATCTAATAATTTCCTAAGCTCACTCTCAGTGATGAGGTCAAGCTCACGGCTACTAGTCTTAGCAAGCTCTATCTTCTCCGGGTCATAAATATTTACATTTCTTTTTCTTAAGAATTTAAAGAATGCTCGGAGGGCTATCATGTGATAATTTTGCGTCTTCTTATCGAGTGTTTTATTTGCTGCGCCCCGCGAAGCAGATAGCGTAGTGGGGATTTCGTTTTTTTTACCTTTTATGGGATTAGCAGAAAGTCTATTTAAATAAAGCCTATATTCACGCATCTTCTGATCAGTGATGTTATTTATGTTTTCGGATTTTAAAAAGTCTATAAATCTACTTATATAATGATTATAGTTACGCACAGTGAGTAGTGATCGCCCCTTTTCTATTTCTATATATTCTAAGAATTGTAATTTATATTCACTTAGCATTGTGGAGTTATTATAACATATTAGTCCGCTGTATTTGTGGTATAATAAGAATATGATAAATCTTGATAAAAATAAATATAAAAATACAATCTTATTTCTATGTAAGCATCTTGGTGGTACCATAGAAGGCAAGAAAAAATTGGCTAAACTTTTATACTTTATAGATTTTGATAGTTTTGAGTATAAAGAATCGATGCACTCAGTAACTGGAGATTCTTATGTAGCATGGAAAATGGGCCCGGTACCCTCAAATTTTAAGACCGTACTTGATGAGATGGAAAAGGACAAAATGCTGAAGATTAACATCAAGGAGATAGGGGATGATTATAATTCAATGGAAACTTATACTTCATCCTTTATTGGCACTTCACAGAATGATGAAATCTTGTATGAGCTATCGCTATACAGAGAGACAGACTTCAAATAGTTACAGATTTATTTTTTATGCAATTCTTCAAACACGAGAAATTTAAAAAAGAATTTAGTAAATTAAATTATAATGATTTAGATAAAAGCTTAAAAACAGAAAAATCAAATAGCAACAGAAAGGTCTCTTGAATATATTGATTTATAATTATGAATAAAATATTAAACACTCAAAAGTTATTTGATATACACACACATATGCATGACGAGATATTTGCCGATAGTATAGGAATGCGGATGGAGAATTTACAAAGTAAAAATATACACATAATAACTATTGGTACTGATTTAAAAGAAAGTAAGAAAGCGAGAGATTTTGTTCTCAATCATGAGAATGTTTATTACACAGTAGGTCTTCATCCACATGATAATCTTGGTGAGGAATTTGATGAGAAAGATTATGCAGAATTCATGACAGATGCAAAATGTGTGGCGATAGGGGAGTGTGGCTTAGATTATTATTATCTTAAGAGTGACAAAGAGAAAGGGTTGATAGAAAATATGGACAGGGAA
>JANNCJ010000083.1:0-12098 GCA_031386485.1 bacterium | reverse complement strand
ATTAACAATCAAATATCAGTGGCCTACCCCCTAAAGAACCCTTATTTCTCTAGGATATGGTCAAAATCCCGCTAGAGTATAAAAGACTCCTCGTCAGAGTCACTGTAGCGGTCGTACCTAGAAATGGGCATGTGTGAGTATAGAAATATACTTACAACAATGGCGAGGAGTCTTTTGTCAGAATGACTCAAAACTCTTTTTCATATTAAAAACATAAATTAAAACCGCTACAGTTTTATGAACACAAACACAAATAACACTCAAAAGAATGAGTGGGTTAAGGAACATCCTAAAACAACAGGAGTGATAGCTATATTCTCTCTTTTAATAATATTATCAATCATGTTTAGTGGTGATAAGAAAGAAATTGCAGTAAATAAAGTAGCAGTGCAAGAGCAGAAAATGATATTTAACATACCTGCCTACTATGACAAAGATATAGTTGAAATTAAAAAAGAATTAGGTGATCCGTATAAAGATACAAAAGGTAATCAAAAAGGAGTATTTGAAACAGCTGAGCTTGGATTTAATAAAGATAACTTCAACTTACTTGTTGAATATAGTATAAATACAAATAAGGCGGTGAGCTTTTTTGTGTCCAAGAAAGGTGATGAAGTTATGACTATTTCTGATAAAGAGATATTAGCTAAAGTAGCCAATGTTAATTTTGAAGATAAGAGTTATAAAGTAAAGTATGTGCCTGTGTTAAATGATAGTACAAAGTTTACTGGACTTAGTATTGATTTTAAACAAACCCAAATAGAAGAATGGGATAAATTAGTTAATACAGGTAAAGAAGCTAAGGTAGTATATAAAGACACTAAAACTTTAGGAGATACAGAAGTCTATGAAATATATGTAGACAAAAACTGGTATTTACTTAAAGTAGATCAAAAGAAAAACTTAATAAGTAAGTTGTCGACTATAAAAGAAAAGATTACAGGATACAAGAATATTAAGTTCAAAGACTCTAACTCTAATGAGTTAGTTGCAGAGGTAACTAGTTTTAGTGGGAGCGTGGAGGTGTATAAATAATTTACTATAATATAGAAACATAAAATGAGATTATTTCTAATCTCATTTTATGTTGTGATACTTGTCATATAGTTTTGTATTTTGTCTAACTACATCTAATTCTGTTATTCTCTTTCTACAGTCACAGTAATTCCGCTAATGCTATCGTCATCATCTTCATTTGTATCAAATATATTTCTTGGTCTGGGTTTCCTGTACCTAGGATGATTATTTTCTAGCCAATGTTTAATAGCTCTAAAACTATTTTGACTAACTTGGGTAAGCAGTTTTCCTTCGACTAAATCACATATTACATCAATTCCTTTTAAATATGCAATATTAAATTCAATTTTGAACTCAGGATCTTCCTTTAACCATGTATAGATAGTATTTCTAGCTATTCCAGATCTTTCACAAGCATTAGATACATTTGGTATATTAGTTAAGTGCTCAAGAAATTTTTTGGCAAGTCTTTTCTTTTTCATGTTAATTAATATATTTAGCTTTATTGCCTGTCTGCTTTTCCCATCTCTTAATAATGAGGTCACAAAATACTGGCTCAAGCTCAAGACCATAGACCCTGCGTCCCATTTGCTCAGCGCATAGAAGAGTAGATCCTGACCCTAAAAATGAGTCTAAGATAATATCATTTGGCTTGGTACAGCGTTTGATAGCTTTCTCATGTAGAGTTATAGGTTTACTGGTGGCATGCTCATAGTCTTTGGCAGATATTCTTTTAGCAGTCCAAATATCAATAAAGCCATTTACTTCATCTAATAAGTCATTGCCCGTAGTCATCTCTTTATTCATCACTTCATTTAAATTAGTTATATCTTCTGCTAAATAGGGTCTACCTTTTACTCCATACACACAAGGTTCATAGACTTTATTAAAAGCAACTGAGGGTACTGGATTTTGATTATTCTTGATCCACAAGCACACCCTCTTATTATCTATATTATTCTTTCTGTATATATCTTGTATGAGTCCTATGTATACTTGATCACACCAATAGAAGACATGAATGTTATCTTCGGATACAGATAATCCAGATTGTAATGAGTCTTCAATAAACTTTAAGTACTCATCAAATGATCTGGTGTCATTAACCTCGCCACCATAATTTTGCTTACCGCCGATACCACCAGAGTAATTTATATTAATGTTATACACTGGATCAGAATAGATCATACTTGCTTTTTCATCTTGAAATAGTTTCTTTAGATTTTCTTTCTTGGTGCTGTCTCCACAAAGTATTCTATGTTTACCTAGCTCTATAATATCTCCGAGTTTTGTAATTGGTTTAAGTATCTTTTTTAATTCTTTCTCCACATCAAAGTTATCATCTGTAATCTCTTTATCCTGATCCCAGAACTTTGATAATTCTAATTCGTCAAAGCCAACATCAAGCAATAAGTCGATATCAAAAGATTTTAATAATTCAAAATCAAAGTCACCGCCTAGTTTGTTACTTCCTATCAAATACTCTTTAGCTTCTTTTTCTGTGAGCTTACGACTAGGTATTCTAACGTCTATAATTTCTTCTCCTTTACCTAGTAACTGGAGAGCTTTTACTCTTTGGTGGCCTGCTAGTATTTTACCGTCAAAGTCTATAGCTGGTATTTCTGCGAGTCCAAATTTAGTGAGACTCTTTTTAAGGTCTGACATTTGTTTATTATTGATAATTCTTGGATTTACTTCCTGTGGAAGTAAATCATTTATTTTTCTTTGGATTGTGGTCCAGTGTAATGTTTGCATATTTCTTTTTTGTTTTATTTATATAATCAGTGGCTTTATGGGCTACTGTGTATATCAAAACAAATATATAGCCAGATTTTCAAACGACTCTATCTAGACTTGTATAAAGAAAAAATGCTTGTTTTGTAAGCATTTTATATTAGTTATCCACTCGTGATTTAGTCGACTCGTTTATTTTACTTTTTGAATAGTAATTTTTGGATTTATTCTATATCCTGATCCTTGTTTACCTTCTAAAACTTTTACAGTTCCTAGACTTAATTCAAATTGCAACTTTGTATTTATAGATTTCTTTAAAGCAGATACAGAATCACCAGTTGGACAATTTAAATGTTCTTTCACTTTTTCAGTAGTTATATAAGTTCTTGCTTTATGTAGTAGGTCTATAAAACTTTTACGCTTACCATTTTCTGATAGGTCACAAGTTAATTCTACTCCATCGACTATTCTAGATAGCGTATTATATTTTGTATTATAGATAATAATATATTCACTTGGGGCTTGAGTGACTCTGGAATTTAACTTTTTATTTATATCTTTTAATTCTCTTAACTGAAGGTCTTTTGTGGATAAAAATACTTCTGGAGAGAATCTATTTTCTCTGGTTTCCTTAATATTTTTAATATTTTCTAATACTGGTTTTATTGCATTTCTAAAAGCTTCAAACGAAGGCTTTAAACCATCCATTGTATTATTTAAAAGTTTAGTCATATCTTCTGAATTTTTCTTCGTGCTGATATACAAAGAGCTTTGTTCAAAAGCTTCTACTTCCTCTTTGGTTGGTTTTCTGCTACGTCTTATCATATATTGATTATATCAGATTTTAGTTATTTTAGATCTGAATTATTACAATATTTAAAAAGTGGTAAAAGTGTCACTTTTGTCACTTTTTATATATAACTATACCTCGAGCAGCGTGTGTTTATTGTAATTAAAATATATAAAACAGAGCTTACCCCGCAATGAAAACATTGGGTTCTATCACGAGTTGCGACACTAAAATAATGAGAGAAATGCGAAGCAATTCGCGAGTATATTTTAGGTCCCCGCTAGGAAGCGAACTGAGATGTCTGCGAAGCCGACTTATGAATATAAGTCGAGACATCGAAGCCGGGGTCCCTACTTCGCTAAAGCTTCGCAGGGCACAGCGCGATTGGTGCTGCGTACTTCGTAGCTTTAGCGTAGAAGTAACCGAATTTCCTAGCGGCGGGTATACTTCATACAGAAATTATTATTTAGTTAGGATCGACTCTACTTCCAAAAATACTCTACCCCACACATCTTGATGTTTCTCAACGTCCTCGTCGCTTAACTTTAATCCATCTTTTGTGTTGTCGTAAATGTGCACACTGTTTCTAACATCTTTCATATCTCTCATGGCCTTAACCAGCTTAGAAGCAAATACTTTATTAGAGTCTACAAAATCTAACATGTGGGCAAAGGAGGGTGGTGAGATTTCTTCTTTAATACTTTTTTCTGCCAACACTAGCACTTTACCATTTTCAAGCTTCCAGCTTTTCTCCTCAACATACTTTGGATATTTTTTAATCAAAAGTGATCTTGAACTTTCACCATATTTTATTTTTATAACATAAAATACTAGAGCTTCCATCATGCTCACAAAATGCTTCTTTAAGTCTCTCATCTTTAACGAAGTCGATCCTTCCACTAAAAGCATCTACATATCCTTTATATCCATTATAATAATCCTCATCCATAAATGACTACTTAGAAAATTCAAAAAACTTTGCCATACCACTTGCATTTATTGATCTTAAAAATTCAGCAGTTTTAAAATAAGGACTTTCTTCAAGTGGCAATCTCTTATTTATTTTCGTATTTTTTATCATCTTTTTCATATATTAATTATATCATGTTTATAAATTTTATTCAAAATAGTTACACTCTCCTATCAATCACACTTACAGCATAGTCGAGTGTGCAATCTACTTTCTTATGCGGATTAAATATATATAGTGGGTCAAAAATATTCTTAACCTTCTGGAAAAGTTTTAACATCTCATCATCAAACATATAATTCAGAAATGGGGTGCGTATTAGCCCGTCATTATGCTCGCCTGAGATAGACCCTCCATACTTCATGACTAAGCTATAAACTCTTCTTGACAGCTCCTCTATCACCTCTATACTTAAGTCCTCACTTAGCTTCATTAGTGGTATGACATGCAAGTTGCCATCACCCACATGACCAGCTATAGTATATATTAGCTTATACTTATCGAGCACAGTCTCAAACTCTGTAAAAAATTCTGGGAAGTCATCCTTGTGTATTACTACATCCTCGATGAAGGGCGCCGTACGCATACCTGAGAGCTTAGACCTCAGGAGATTGAAACTCTCTCTTCTAAAAGTCCAATACTTCCTCGCCTCACTCTTCCCGACCAGATGCAAGCTTACTTGATTATCATGCTTAAAATTATTATTTAATTTCTCATATTCTTCTTTTACCATCTTATCCAGATCTGCCTCATTATTAGAAGTAAACTCAGCAAGTAGCACGACCTTAGGCACACCTCCAGTAATTACCATCAAGAACTCTGGGATAAATTGCATTGCGAGCGAGAATATATTGCCTCCAATTTTACGAGCTATGTCGTACCAAAACTTCATGGCAATATTAAATGTATGATCATCATAAAGCTCAAAGCTCTCAGGCGAAAGCGGCATTATACTTTTAACTAATTCTGGTATCTTCTTTAGGTCTTTCACCATCATAACTATCATTCTGGAATATTTTTGATTCTCAACCAGTCCAAGCTTGGCCTTAGTAACTAAGCCAAGCGTGCCCTGCGCACCACAGATAAGCTTGGCTAAGTTATAAGTGTTAGTCTCTTTATCATAAACTTTCCACAAGTAATAGCCAGAAGAATTCTTACTCACTGTGGGTGTATTCTTTTCTATTACACTCGCATGATCTCTTAGCAGCTTGTCGACGGATCTATGTATCTCACCATAATATGTACTATCTGTAGAGCAGACCCTATTCCACTCTTCTCTCGTTTCCTCTTTGAATGTATAGACATTGCCATCGCTCAGTATCACCTCTACTTCTCTAATATAATCATCTGTCTTGCCATACTTGAGTGTCTTCTCACCGGCCGAATTATTATTAACAATTCCACCCATAGCGCAGAGATCTTTAGAAGCTGGATATGAGGGATATATAAGATCAAGCTTGAGCGTCTCACTCTCTACATCTCTATAATATGCTCCCATCTCTACCTCGACTTCCTTTTTATTTATATCTATATTTATAATTTTGTTAAAGTGGTCGGTAAAGCGAAGTAATATAGAAGAGGTGAGAGGGCCGCCAGACATGCAAGTGCCTGCTGCGCGTGCAGTTATAGAGATATTCTCGCCTCGCCTCTTACGCTCACTCACATACTGTATTAGCTTTTGTATATCGGGCACACCTTTGGGGGCTATGACTATTTCTGGATTAATTTTGAATATAGAGGCGTCCACGCTATTATCCTCTAAAGTTTTAAAATCATCATAAACTTCACCTTTTAGGCCAAGCAAATTTTTTAAATCTATAAGATTACTCATAATTAGATTATATCATGACGAAAGTTAATATATAAAAGTTAATAACATGCTATACACATAAATGCTTGACACAAACGCTCGTTAGGAGTATATTATACGAACCAACTAATCTCTGATCATGAGGAGAAAGGGTGTTGTTGGTAACAAAATGCGGAAGTTGAAATGGCAAAACAAGCATTGAAATATACGGTAAGCTGTGCACCATTACGTACTGGACTGCCTACGAAAAAAAAAGGGCCAGGTCCGGTCGTTTACAGGCAGCAGAGCTACGAAATACAGCAGCAGCAGATGCCAAGCAAAGAACAACCCCAGATTGGTGAATCTGACTTGCGACGAAATGAAAACGAGAATTAAAGGCTCCTGAGCGCCTAAAAGACTCACAACCGGGCCCACGTACGCGTGGGCTTGTTTTTTATTTTGGCCTCACCCCCTAGCCCCCTCTCCCAAGGAGAGGGGGTATTGGTACCAGGCACGTCTCCCTCTCCTTGGGAGAGGGTCGGGGTGAGGCCTGTTAATCCACCCTCTCTATCTTTGCGCCGAGCGTAGCGAGGCGCTTGTCGATATCTTCGTACCCTCTATCTATCTGATCTATATTATCTATCACGCTCACACCCTCTGCTCCGAGAGCAGCTATGAGTAGTGAGACTCCCGCTCTGATGTCTGGGCTCGCCATATTCCTCGCTCTCATCTTACTCTTCCAATTATTACCAGTAACCACCACCCGATGCGGATCACATAATACTATCTGCCCTCCCATAGCGATTAACTTATCGACAAAAAACATCCTCGCCTCATACATCTTGTCGTGGAATAGTGCGACACCATCTGCTTGTAATGCTGCGACTATACCGACGCTCAGTATATCAGGACTTACTCGTGGCCAAGGCTCAGCATTAATATTTATCATATTCCCATTATACATTTTCTTTATCGCATACTTATCTAATTTTAAAACTTTAATATCATCACCCTCTATATCATACTTACAACCAAGATCATCAAACATCTTAAGAGTCATACCAAGACTCATAACACCTGCATTCTTAATGGTGATCTCACTTCTTGTCGCCATAGCGAGCGCGATAAAGCTCGCCACCTCGATAAAGTCAGGGAGTACGGTGTGTACGGCCTCTTCTCCAAATGCTGACCCCTCCCCAACCCCTCCCCAAGGGAGGGAGCTTGATCCAATTGCTTCAAGTCCTTCCTCTGGGGAAGGTGCCTGTAAGGCGGAAGGGGTTTGTACTTCGCTATTTAATCTTATTCTATTTGACATCTCACCCTCTACTCTTAATCCAACATTCTGAAGTAGACTAAGTAGCTGAGTAATATATGTCTCACAAGCTGCATTATAAATTATTAGATCACTCGCTATATATGTAGCCGCCATGATAATATTTGCTGTCCCCGTGACACTACACTCAGGAAGTAGTATCTCTTTATTTACTTTTAAATTTTTATCTAAAATTAATTTATCATGGCCATTTTCACTTATCATCTTAGCTCCGAGGGAGAGGAAGCCTTGCACATGTGCATCTATCGGTCTCGCTCCTATCTTATCCCCGCCCACAGGAGGTATATAGCATTCACCATATCTAGCGAGTAGTGGACCCATAAGAGTGAGTGAGCCCCGTAGCTTCTCACTTAGATTAAAAAATTCTTGGCTTTTAAAATATTCTGGATTTAGATTTGTAGTGTCTATGTGAAGAGTGTTTAAGGATACAGACCCCTTCACCTCTTCGAGGAGCTTCCCCAGGGGAAGCACTGGCCCAGCTGCTCCAAGTCCTTCCCTTGGGGAAGGTGCCGTAGGCGGAAGGGGTTGTACCCACCCCACCTTAGCACCGCCATTTTCTAATATTAATAATAAGTTACGCACATCTAAAATATTTGGGCAATTTACTATTTTTAAATTTTGCACCAATACGCTCGCGGCTATAATCTGCAAGGCTTCATTCTTGGCTCCTTGGGGTGTAATACTACCACTTAATTCATAACCCCCTACTACTTTAAATTTGGCCATATATTTACAAACATTATAACACAACAAATTCAAACAAAATAATACCACCAAGCATCAAAGCTGTGAGGCGGTATTATTAAATATTTGTAAATATATATGTCTATCTTACTGTGTAATATATTGTGAATTTGTGCCATAGACGCTAACATTACCAGCCGCATCAGTAGCTATTAGTGTAGTGTAATATCTAGTATTAGAAGTTAGATTACTGACAGTAACAGTATGATAATTGCTAAGTCCATTAGCACCACTCACAGAGTTGCCTCCAATCACTGCGAAGCCTACACTATTCTCATTGCCCTCATTAAACATCACTGGGCTAGTGCTGTAGACAACGCGTACATACGTATTTTCACTTGTATTAAAGCTGAAAGTAAGCGAATTGTTATTCTTATTACTTGTAACATTTGTAAATATTGGAGCATTCATATCTGCACCCGTATTATTATTGGCATTACCGCCAATCATATCATTAATCTTGATAAGAGTTTGTGGTCCTACACGACCAACTTGAGCTAAGCCATTAGCGCGCTGGAATCTGATCACGGCATTACGGGTAAGAGATCCATAATATCCTGTAACTAACTGCTCTGGATATATTGCTGGAGTTGATGACATAAATTCTTGGAGATGGGTCACACTCTGATTAGTCTCTCCGAGATCTAGCTGCTCAGTCAGTTGCGAGTAAGCTGAAGCGCTAGTAATTAGTAAAGCCGGTGCTAAGATTAGCATTGAGAAGAAGCCGATTATTTTTTTCATTTGTTTATATGTGTGTTACTTTATAAGCAAGAAATTATATTGAAATTTCGAAGGTCAACATAACTGAATAGCATTAAGTGTTAAGCACACACATGAGATAGAGGGTTATTCAACGCCTTCTACCTGATATATTAACAATATCACAACAAATATAATATAGCAAGCATGACTTTCAAAAAATCGAGCAAATATAAACACCCCGCACCATTCGGTGCGGGGCTATA
Organism: bacterium; assembly: GCA_031386485.1. Lineage (GTDB taxonomy): Bacteria > Patescibacteriota > Minisyncoccia > Phycocordibacterales > UBA5272 > JAUPVO01. The sequence continues at coordinate 2,756 of JANNCJ010000083.1, read as the reverse complement.
ACTCGCCTAGCGACGTGAAGCTACTCGGCTTGAGGCAATGCCTCGAGCATCTCACCTAGAATAATCGTGAGCGTTTCTCGCTTTTCATCAGAGAGTCTTGCCCCTGTAAAGAGAGCACCATTTGAAATCGTAGAAACGTGGTCGATAGCTTCTCGAGCCGCCTGCACTTCCGCTCTCCATTCGTCCTTGGACGCGGCTTCCGCGCGTAGGATTTTTAATTTCTCTATCTCTTCATCGCGGAATGATCCTGGTAGTCTAGAATTCGCTACCCCTATTTCCCATTCGAGTTTTTCGAAGTCGTTGGCGCTTGCACTTCCTTTCTTTATCTTTTCTGCTAAGCATCGTAGGTCAGCCACATAAAATGACAAGGCTTCAGAATGCTTACTTTTTTGCCAAAAGAAGCTAAGAAGGCAAACCAGTCCGAATGCTAAAATAAATCCACACAGGTGTAAGAATCCTGACTCTGGTCTTGTCCAACCCAAATGGAAATATCTCACGATAAACATTAAAGGCGAGACTATGATTAAAAGAATAGCTAGGTAGAGAAGATCTGAGCTGTGAAACTTTGGCGCTTTTGGAAAATCGAAATTTATGGTACGGCTTTGCATGTTTTGCTCCTGTGAGACCCGAGCGTAGCGAGGGGCGGATTAGTGAAGGATCAATTTTAGATGAGTGCTATAAAAATAGACTCATACGCCTCGTTAGTATATAGTATATTTATGTTAATGTCAAACAGCCGCAGAATAAGGGAGGGTTGACATAATTATTATTTTTGCTATACTTTAAGTATAGAAAGTCTCTCCCCATGGATCAAGTTTCCATGGGGATCTTTCATTTCTGCGATGAATTCAACTTTATAATACTCTTTCTTCCTTAATAATTTAGCTGTGCTTTTTTTATGTGCTGATATGACGTTTACTTTTATATCATTATAAATTTGATATTATTTCCCACAATGTTATAATTAAATAAACACATGGAAAAGATTTTGAGGAAAATTGAGAAAGTGGTGCCGAGGCGAGTCTATAAGCTAGCGCAGCCGTTATATCATTATATGCTAGCACAAGTGGGAGCACTAATTTATCTTTACCCTTCTAAAAAGATACATGTAATAGGCATTACTGGCACTAAGGGCAAGAGCAGTACCTGCGAATATGTGAATGCTATCTTAGAGGAAGCTGGATACGAGACTGCTCTACTCTCAACAATTAGATTTAAAATTGCTGATGATAGCGCACCGAACATGTTTAAGATGACTATGCCTGGGAGATTCTTTGTGCAAAAATTTCTTAAAGACTCTGTGCGAGCTAAATGTGACTATGCAATCATTGAGATGACAAGCGAGGGGGCTAGATTTTATCGGCATCACGGCGTAGAAATGGATTCATTTATATTTACAAATCTCACGCCAGAGCACATCGAGAGTCATGGATCTTTTGAAAAGTATAAGCAAGCCAAATTAGCTATAGCGAGAAGGCTAGAAAAATCTAAGAAAAAGAATAAAAGAATAATAGCCAACATTAGCGACGAGCACGGCTATGATTTTTTGGAATTTCAAGTTGATAAGAAGCTTGGTTATAAGGTAGAAGATTCAAAAGCTCTGGAAATAGGTATTGAAGGAGATTTTAACAAGATGAATGCTCTCGCTGCTAAGACTCTCGCACTTGATCTTGGTATCAACGAAGATATAATCAATAGAGCGATCAAAAATCTAAAACATATACCAGGAAGAGTCGAGCATATTAATTGTGGGCAAAGCTTCCAAATCGTAATAGATTATGCTCACACACCCGACAGCTTAGAAAAGCTATACAAAACTTATCCAGATAAATACATAATAGCCGTACTAGGATCTTGTGGTGGTGGGCGTGATAAAGCTAAGCAAAGTGTGCTTGGGTCTGTAGCAGATAAGTATGCTAGCAAAATTATAATTACAGACGAGGACCCATATGATGATGATCCGACCGAAATAATAAATAATGTGGCGAGTGGAGTCAGACATAATACTCCAGCATTAATATTAAATAGAAGAGATGCTATACATTACGCTCTGGCAGAAGCCATAAGGCTTAGCGCATTAGATCCTTCCTTTGGGGAAGGTGCCGTAGGCGGAAGGGGTTTGAATATTATTGTGATAATCTCAGGCAAAGGTACCGACCCCTATATAATGCGAGCAAATGGAACACGAGAAATCTGGAGTGACAAATTAGTAGCAGAAGAGGAGCTTAAGAAATTGATCTAACATGCCGGAGCTGCCTGAAGTAGAAGTCGTAAGAATGGGTCTCGAGAAAGTCTTGCTCGGGAAAAGATTTAGAAATGTAAAAGTGGGTAAGAGCAAAATAGTAACCAGTAATAGTAATAAAAGAGTTGGCAGTGATAAGAAAGTAAGAGAATTTATAACTGGAGTTACAAATAAAATAATTAAAAAAATAGAAAGAAGAGCCAAGAACATAATTATTTATTTAGAAGATGAGAGCTTAATACTTATACATCTTAAGATGACGGGGCAAGTCTTATTTAACACTGAAGCTACAAAGCACACTCATATAATATTTGAATTAGATAATGGTGAATTATTATATAATGATGTGAGAGGATTTGGTTATGTGCTTTATTATAATAATATAGTAGAGGCTATAGCCAGTGACATTTTAAAAAAATGGGACTAGATCCACTAAACAATACCACTCCTCCAGAATACAAAACTGAAACAATTCAAAATGACTTTACTTTGGAATATTTTATTAAAAGGCTTT
>JANNCJ010000064.1:0-4778 GCA_031386485.1 bacterium | reverse complement strand
CTACTGCAACTGTTTTACTAGTTGCAGTATATATGATATCATATATTTAAAGTATAGAGTATTCTAAACTCTTCTTATTATTAACAGGAGAGATTAGGTGATAGAGGGGGTTATTGGTATAATTATCCCTAAATATATGCAAAATGATAAGAAGAAAATAATCACAAATAACAAGCTTCCTAAATCTATTAGATCTATTGCAAAAATCTATCCTTCTAATCAAGTAAATAGACTTATATACGGTGGTTTGCCGCATTTAGGAAATGCTCTATGGGGAACCTGGAGCTCAGATCAAATTCAGAAAGCCTCCGAAGCGTATGAAGATTACAGTCTCTCTACAAATCTACTGATTTCAGGTCACGATTTGCCTCCTTCAGAAAAAATAAGGCTTGGAGGTGGGAGCCCAGCTAGACTGAAACCTTTTAAATTCTGCACCGATCAGATTAAAGAAACCTTAGACACTAGAATTTTGTCAGACTACCCATTAGCAGCGGGGGACGATTTTTCTAAACTACCTATAATAGAATATTTTAATAATAACTCACCGCTTAAACTTAATGAAAATAATATAATTTTTACCCATTCTAGCACTCAAGGATTTACTCTTGTGATGGAGTCGATTTTAGATTATGGAGATGTTGTAATAATGACAGCACCAAATTATGGACTTTTCTCATTTATACCTGAGAGGGTTGGAGGTAGAGTGAAATTTTTAAATTTAGAAAAGTCTGATGACTGGAAAATTAATCCTAGTAAGCTTAAAAAATTAATTGAAGACACTAATAGCGATTTGCAGATCGATTATGACAGAAACAGAAGCAAGTATATTTTTAGAAGATCAGATAGCACTCCGAGAGTTGCTGCATTTGTAAATCTTAATCCTCACAACCCTACTGGTGTAGTTTATAGTGATAAAGACTTTTCACTACTTAGTAAAATTTCTGAAATCTGCAATAAAACTGGCGTGTTTATTATAGATGACTTAGCTTATCAAGGACTAGAATATGATAGAAGTAACCCTGCATTTCCTATCTCATATATTAAAGATCAGTTTGATAATACGATATCACTTTATACCCTCTCAAAGTCATACGGACTAGCAGGTATTAGAGCTGGAATGGTAATCGCAAATGAAATAGTCAGCTCTGTAATTCGTGATAGAATATTCCAAGTTTCTGACTCTCTATCAATACTACAAGCATCAGCAATATCAGCTGCATTTAATCCGAACTCAAATATAATATCAGAAAAAGAAAAATACTTTGAGTATATTACTAAAGAATATTTAGATAGATATATTTTTGTTAAAGCTATTCTGATAGGTAAGAGTAAATTAACCCCTGAAGAGTCCAGCAGGCTGCACAACATAATCAAAGACAATAAAATAGATATAACACAAGAAAATCTTTTCCAAGGAATTGATTCATTGGAAATTGTCTTAGAACCTCAATCAGGCTTTTTTGTTCTCTTAAATCTTAAAAAATATTTAGGTAAGAGTTATCGAGGTTTTAGAGTTTTAGATGACAAATCTTTATTAAAGTTTTTATACACTTCAAAAAATATTAAAGTTTTGACTGGTAATGCATTTTGCTGGCCGAAATCAGAAGATCTTGTAATTCGAGTAACAACCGCAATGAGTTACGGAGAATTAACTGAACAGTACACAATCCTTAAAGAGTCGTTAAGTCTGTTAGAATCATGATATATATCGCATCAACAAAAGAAAATGTAGGCTTAATAAAAGAAGACTTATATATTAGAGACCACTTTTTAGCTAATGGTTTAGATGCTACGATTGATACAATCGACAACATATCTTCAAAAGTTCTTAAAGGTGACGCTGTTATCTTAAAAAGTATATGGGGTTATCATTTAGAACCTGATGTATTCTTAAATCAAATAGAATCTATAAACAATTCTGGAGCTAGGCTTATAAATAATTACAATTTTTTATTATGGAATTTTGACAAGCTAAAATATTTACCTGAACTAAAAGAAGTGAACACTGTTCCAACTTTAGAACTTAACCTTTCAGAATTAATACACGAATCAGATATTCTAATTAAACTAAAAGCCATTTCAAAATTGTATAAAAACGATAAGCTGGTTATTAAACCTTCTGTGTCGGCAAGTGGCTACAGAACTTTTTTGTTAGATTTTGCAAATGAACCCAGTCTGATTATACATGATATGCTTTCTAGTGGTATTAGTAAATTTATGACTCAACCCTTTAGAGAAGAAATAAGCCATGGTGAAATATCTGTGGTTTTGATTAGCGGAGAACTAATGTATGGAGTCAATAGATATCCCGGCATCTTATATAGGAAAGATACTTCAGAAATTATTGAGCCACACAAGATACCACAGGAGATTTTATCTCAAACAGACATTGTTAAAGGCTTTTTTATTGAAAAATTTAAATCACTTCCAATAATTTGTAGAATTGATTTTTTAAAGCATGGAGAAATTTTTGAGATTTTAGAAGTTGAGTTAATCGATCCAGATTTATATTTTAGAGTTTTGGATAATAATTATTTAAATAAAGCTCTGTCTACACTACTAAATGCAATAAAAATTAAATAGTACAGTCTGTATTATTTTATGATATAATAATAAAGATATATGTTTAGAAAAGGTACTGCTGCATTAATAATGAATAATAAAGAAGAGTTTCTTCTTGTTAATTTAGAAGCTTTCGAAGCGAAGAATTTCGCAATTCCTGGAGGAGGACAGGATAAAAACGAGACGCTAATTGAATGTGCTTATAGGGAAATAAAAGAGGAGTTAAACATTAATAAAGAAGACCTGCTATTTGTAAAAGCAAGTAGTAACCCGCTGCACTTCTATTTTAGAGCACCTCAGGTAAAAGAAGGGATAGAATATGTTGGCTCTGAAAAACATTATTTTGGCTTTAAATTTATTGGTGACGATAGTAAAATTATTCCTATGCCTGGAGAAGTAAGATCATATAAATGGGTAAAGCGAGATGAATTGAAGGACTTCTTACTTTTCGAGCAGCAACTAATAGATACTGAGATAAGGATAAACGAAATTTTTAATATTGCTTAGCATGAAAATACCAACGTTACTTTTTGTGGAAGAATATGAGTCAACTCTATCGAATAAAGTAATATTGAGGAAGGACTTAAAGCTTGTATTGTTAAGATTTGTACAAAACAATTATTTTAGCAATGAACATAAAATTAAGACTGCAGAGATACCAACTTTTTACCTGGATAAAGACTTAGATATCGAGTCTGAGATGGAAAGGTTCAATAATTTTTGCATTCTAAACAGTATAAAGATTGATTATTTTTACAACGACTCAGAATACAATCAAGAAGTGGTACAAAAATTTGCGAACAAGTTAAATCTCCCTGGTTCTTTAAACGAGGAGCAATCTAAAATTGTACGAGATAAGGCTGTAATGAAAAAATGGCTAAACAGTAATGGATATCGCACAATGCAATATAAAGAGTTATTATCTTTAGATGATGCAGTGAATTTTGCTGATTCTCATTATGGTTACCCTATTATCGTAAAGTGGAGAAAAGGCCTTTCTTCAAAAGAAGTATATAAAATAGAAAGTTTAGATGAATTAAAGAAGTTAAACATTGACTATTCTAAGGGGAGATTTATCGCTGAAACATATTGTCCACATTTAATTTGGTGTATTGACTCAATTGTACAAAATGGAAAAGTCGTAGCTACGTTTTTAACTTGGCTTCCTTATACAAATTTAAGTTTTGCGGAGACAAAAGAAAAATTTGCCCAGATAACAGTCTCTGAAAAACCTGTGGATATTAAATTTGATGGTGAATTAATTAATCAGAAAATCATCACTTCTTTAAACTTGCAAAATGGTTATATACATTTAGAAGCATTTGTAGATGATAATGGTTTGCCTATAATTTGTGAATTCGCATGGAGAACCCCTGGGGAACATATGTTATTAAATCATAGCGTTGCTTACGATAGAGATATTTATATGATGCTTGTTGATGTTATGATTGGTAAAGAGGTCGATCCAATAATCGTTAATGGTAAAAGATGTGTAGGAGATATGTTTCTTCCAATACAAAATGGAAAGATATTCAAGATATCAGGTTTAAACGAGTTGAAAGAAATGAGTGGTGTTATAGATGGCGAAATTAAATATAAAGTAGGAGATGTTATAGAAACCAAAAGACAGTATACTGATAACTCTGGCTGGCTTCAGGTAGAGGGAGACTCCAAAGACGATGTATTAAGCAAAATGGTGGAAATATACAAAGTATTCTATTTTGAGATTGAATAAATTATTAACCTATTATAAGCAGGTTAACTAATAGTGAGAAGATGGGTAGGTAAAACCTGAGAACTTATCTCTACCCTTCCAAAATACACGTTCGAACTTCATCCAACACTCGGAGCAAATACAAAATAACTACTCTACCAGGGTAGTTATTTTGTATTTGCGACGTGAAGCAAGCAAACTGCTTTGCTTGCGTGTAGGGTGAGAATACGGGGTCGCGAAGTTTATATTTTGAGGTACGAAAAATAAACTTTGTGACCGATCCCTACTCACGGAGCCCAGTTGGAGTTACGTCAAATAAAATACTAATAATTAGAGCCTCGATAGCATCACCCAGCTCCAATTTTAAATCCCCCTCTCGGTCCTATTCCGCTAAGCTCTGCTTCGAATAAAGTGTTACAATGTAGAGATGAGTATCTTCTTACACAAAGCCCATAACGTCTCAGTACTCCTTTATCATATAGTATGTCCAATAAAATACAGA
>JANNCJ010000046.1:0-6780 GCA_031386485.1 bacterium | reverse complement strand
TTAATGGACAAGAATATTATTACTAACAAGGGTGAAGTAGAAAAGTATCTAGAAGAGGTAAAAAGTAAGACTGACTTAGAGAGAAGTGTAGAAGGGAGAGAGAAGGCGGGAGTGAGATTAGATGGCGTGATGGCAATCAATCCTGCGAATAACAAAGAAGTCCCAATCTATATCGCCGACTATGTCCTCGCCTCATACGGCACAGGCGCCATCATGGCCGTCCCCGCTCACGACGAGAGGGATTATGAATTTGCGATAAAATATGGGATAGAGATTGTGGATGTGGTTGCAACCTTAGTTGGAGAAACCCTTCCTGAGAGCAAAGAAGTTTATGGCTCGACAGTAATTGCCTATGACAAGAACAAAAATTTGTGGCTACAATTAGTAAATTTAAATAATAATGAGATATGGCTTCCAAGTGGAGGCAAAGAGAATGATGAATCTTATGAAGAGTGTGCCATTAGGGAATTAAGTGAAGAAGCTGGCATTGAGAAAGTGGATTCATTAGTTAAACTTGGATCTCCAATAATTACACATTATTTCAATCCAAACAAGAACTCAAACAGAAAATCTTTTGGACATAATTATTTAGCATTAGTTGATTCAGATCAAAAAATTAATCTCAAAAATGAAACTCATGAAAATTTTGAAGTTAGATGGGTTACTTATGATACATTATTTAATGAGATGAAGGGAGGAGCTACTGATTGCCAGCATTGGCTATTGGCATTAACTAGAGCCAAAGCTTATCTAGAAAGTAATAAGAAGTTGACTTCAGATGATGGAATATTAATAGGCTCGGGTCAATTCGACGGTATGACAAGCGCTGAGGCGCGTAAGGCGATAACTGAGAATGTTGGCGGTAAGATGGTAATTAAGTACAAGCTACGCGAGTGGGTCTTTGCACGTCAGAGATATTGGGGTGAGCCATTCCCAATCGTGTATGAAGCAGATGGACAAGCTCCCTCCCCTTCGGGGAGGGCTGGGGAGGGGATGCATCATAAGTCTTTTGTCGTTGCGGATTCTGAGCTACCAATATTACTTCCTGACGTAGAGAGCTATGAGCCGACAGGTACAGGCGAGTCACCGCTAGCAAATATCAAGTCATTCACTGATGTGTACGGATACATTAATGATGAGGGAGAATTTGAAAGTGTAAATGGGGTGCATTCAGATCGAGAATTAATGACTATTGAATATTATAATAATAATTCGGATGAATATAAAAAACATACTGTTCAAACTGAAGAAGCAATAGATGACGGACTGATGGCGCAACTTAAAATGATTGCAGAAGAAATGAAAAGCCTTAAAGTGTTAGAAATTGGATCAGGTTTTGGTAGAGATGCACAATATCTTAAAAAGTGCGGTGTAAATATGGAATGCTCTGATCTGGTCGATAGTTTTAAAAGTGATATAAATAGTAAAGGTTTAGATTTTAAACTTTTAGATCCAACTCTTGATGATTTAGGAGAAAAAAAGTATGATGGAGTAATAGCATTAGCATCACTTCTACATTGTGAAAAAAATAATTTGATTAAAATAATTAGAAAAATAAATGTGAGCCTGAATGATGATGGAATGTTATACCTGAGATTGTCAAATGGTAAAGGTGAAATTGTTAAAAATAATAAAGGAGCTGACAGGTTCTTCAGCTTAACTGATGAGAAATATCTCGTAAAAATTCTAAGTGATAGTGGTTTTAAAATAAACGACTTAACTTTAGAAATGGAAGATAAATTTATTTGTATTAAGGCAACAAAAGCAAATCATCTTCCGCCAAAACTCTTCAAACGTGAGACAAATACAATGCCGCAATGGGCGGGGAGTAGTTGGTATTATCTTAGATTCTTAGACCCTAATAATAATGAGGTATTAATTGATCCAGGTATAGAAAAAATGTATCAGGGCACAGACACAGGCCTCACCCCCGACCCCTCTCCCAAGGAGAGGGGAGCAGGAGGCACGGTAGACTTGTACGTTGGTGGTGATCATGCGACGCGTCACCTTATCTATGCGCGCTTCTGGCACAAGTTCTTATATGATATTGGAGTCGTGACGACTCTTGAGCCATTCAAGCGTCTCGAGTTCTTAGGATTCATTTTGGCTGAGGATGGCCGTAAGATGAGTAAGCGCTGGGGTAATATTATTAACCCAGACGATATAGTCGCTGAGTATGGACCAGACACGCTCAGAGTCTATGAGATGTTCATGGCGCCATTCGAGGCTACCGCAGTATGGAATACTAGTAGCATTAAGGGTGTGAAGAGATTCTTAGAAAGGGTGAGTAAATTGAAAGATAAAATACAAACCCAAATTCAAAATACAAACCCCTTCACCGCTTCGCGGAGCTTCCCCAAGGGAAGCACTGGCTCAGGTGTACCAAGTCCTTCCCTTGGGGAAGGTGCCGAAGGCGGAAGGGGTTGCTCCAATGAATCTATAATCCATCAAACAATAAAAAAAGTTACAGAAGACATTGAGAATTTTAAATTTAACACTTGTGTCTCGCAGCTAATGATATGTCTTAATGAATTTGAGAGTTGTGGGTGTAGTCAAGAAGAGTATGAGAAATTCATGACTATACTATTCCCATTTGCGCCGACTCTTGCTGCAGAATACAAAGATCACAAATGGCCAGAGTGGGACGAGAACAAATTACAGTCAGATGTTATTACAATAGCCTTACAAATAAGTGGTAAAATGCGTGGCACATTTGATATAGCCCTAAATGCTAGTGAAGAAGATATCAAGTCTCACATCAAGTCGCTCGACATATATAAGAAGTATGTAATAGATGAAAATGGAAAAGAGACAGAGCCAAAGAAAATAATCATAGTCAAAAACAAAATTGTGAATGTGGTGATGTAGCTTAGACTGACATACTAATATTGTATTTGCACTTACTTGATAATAATGATAATATATTGTGGATGCTCGAGTGGTCGAGCACACTACCAACTTAAGGTAACCCATGACTGATTCCACTCAAAAGAAAATTCTTGTTGTCGAAAATTCTCCACAGATGAGGCCGGCAATTTACATGTGCCTTATGGCAGCCGGGTTTGGTGTTTCAGTTGCCAATAGCGCCGAAGAAGGCCTACAAGCACTTAAAAATCTCGCTTTTCCTTTTGACGCTGTTGTGACATCCATCAATCTTCCGGGCCATAGTGGTATTTGGTTGACTCAGAAATTGCGTGAACATCCTCAATATAAAGTCACTCCGATCATCTTGTTCTATTCACCAACCGCGACTCAAGAAGATCTAAACAAAGCAGCTCGAGCTGGGGTGTCGACTATGGTTGCTAAGCTTGACGGTACGTCAGCACTTTTATCGAAAGTCAGACAACTATTGATCTGAGCAGCACAGCCGGCGCGAATGCGTCGGCTGATTTTTTATAAATTTATTTTTGCTAAAAACATATTTCTGTGTTATAATATATTTAGATTTTAATAATATAAGTATTAGGATCCTTATTCCCTTCTCCTTCGGAGAGGGGCTAGGGGTGAGGCCTGTATTATTTATGAAACTTCGTAACCCACAAGAAATTAAGCATGATGACCTTGATTCTAATTCTAAGGGAGTTTTAAATATTTTTGAAAATATACATACTGAGGTGCAAGTAGCCAGGCTAAAGCGTCTCATTATGCGCGACGCATATTGGAATGGAAGAGTAGTAGAGACTAGGAAAAAGATTAATAGTAAAGTAGACGCGAGCGGTAGTATGCCAAATAATCCAGAGCTTCTAGCTCTTTATAAAGAGCTATGCGAGGAGGGTCTTGTTTTAAATAAGGATGGTAGTCAAATTGTAAAAGATAATAAAGTCGAGCAAATACTTAAAAGACTTAAAGTGAGGTCTAATAGCGGTGTCGCTGTGATTTCGCTCTTAACCAAGCCTTATACTTGTCCTGGTAGATGTATATACTGTCCGACTGAAAAGAACATGCCAAAGTCATATCTTAGTCGTGAGCCCGCAGCAGCGAGAGCATTACTAAATAGATTCGACCCTTATAAGCAGATCTGGATGAGGCTGCGCGCGCTCACTATGAATGGACATCCTTTAGATAAGATAGAGATGATATTTATAGGGGGTACTTGGAATTTTTATGACAAAGAGTATCAAGAATATTTTACCAAGGAATCTTTTAGAGCTTGTAACAATTGGAAGGCTCTTGAGGAGGGCAGAGAAGTTATAAGTGAAGATCATAATTATACGCTCGAAGAATTGCAAATAATAAATGAGAGTGCACATGCGAGGATTATTGGTCTTTCTATTGAGACACGCCCAGACTATATTATACCTGAGGAGCTGAAGTGGTTAAGATTCTTAGGTGTGACCAAGGTCGAGCTTGGAGTGCAGCATCTCGATAATGGTGTGCTTGATTATAACAAGCGTGAGATGACAGCAGAGTCTATAGCACTAGGGACTGAGATGCTGCGTAATTATGGATTTAAGGTGGTGTATCACATGATGCCTAATCTACCGACTAGTAACCCAGTGATGGATGTAGAGATGTTTAAAAATTTATACAATGGCCTCGATCATCATCCAGACATGATGAAAATATATCCATGCATGGTGCTGCGAGGGTCGCTACTTTATAAATGGGTGACGCAGAGGAAGATAGAGTATGAAGCATATGACGACACTACGCTTACCAGGGTCTTAGCAGATGCTGAGAGCTTTGTGCCTAATTACACGAGACTCATTAGAGTGATTCGTGATATACCAGCAGACTATATTATTATTGGAAGTAAAAAAAGTAACTTAAGAGAAGACGTGGATAAATTCCAAAAGGCGCGGCGCGTACCACAAGTCGACATTAGGGCGCGTGAGATAAGAGATGCGGAGATAGATCCGGCAGACTTTGAGCTGACTCTGACTTGGTATGAGACGAGAGATGGATATGAATGCTTTTTACAATTTGAGAATAAGAAAGATCTGCAAGAGGGCGAGGCGAGTAAGCTGGCAGGGTTCCTAAGACTTAGGCTTCCAAAAGGCAAAATGCAGACCCCTTCCGCCTTGCAGGCACCTTCCCCAGGGGAAGGACTTAATACAAACCCAAACCCCTTCCGCCTTGCAGGCACCTTCCCTAAGGGAAGGACCTTATCCCAAGAATGTAAATGCATAAGCAAATCTGATAAATTAAAAGATTATATTTTACCTTATAATAAGGAATTACTTTGCAAAGCGAAAGAAAATAGGAAAAAAATGACTAAGTCAGAGTTAGATTTTTGGGATTATATTAAAGAAGATAAACTTAGCCATGATTTTACAAGACAGAAAGTTATAGGTAATTATATCATTGATTTTTATTCTACTGAATTAAAAATGGCAATAGAAATAGATGGTGAGTATCACAATCAAGATGGCAATATAGAAAGAGATAAAGAAAGAACAGAATTTTTAGTTGAACAAAATATTAAAGTAATAAGATTCAAGAACGAAGAAGTTAGAAGCCTGGATTTAGAATTGTTAAAAAATTTATTAGATGAAAGAAAAGCAGAATTAGGAAAATTAAAAGTATGTAGTTGCGCTGTGCCCAGTCCTTCCCTTGGGGAAGGTGCCGAAGGCGGAAGGGGTTTGTCTTTTGTATCTGCTCCCAACTGGGGGCTCAAGAATTGGTATACTTCTTGTGTTAACTTTTATAATGAGAGATTGAGTAAGACAAGTAGTGGAGAGATTGATGATGTATTAGAGAGTAGCGCTCTTGTGCGTGAGCTACATGTCTATGGCACAATGAAGAGAGTGGGTGAGGAGGGTAATCAGAGTCAGCATACAGGCATGGGCAAGAGATTGCTGGCAAGAGCAGAAGAGATTGCAAGAGGCGATAACAAATATAATCTTAAATATAAAAAACTCACAATAATCTCCGGCGTCGGCGTGCGTGAATATTACCGTAAGCGCGGCTACGATTTGAAAGGGACTTATATGGTGAAGGAATTGAGGTAAATTTTTAGAATATAAAAAAAGGCACGCAAGCGTGCCCCTATTTGCAAGATCACTTTTTTTCACTGGGGAAATACAGCTTTGTGAGCTGCTCAAAAATCGGGAAGTCATCACGACCTGATTCTTGCTTCCTGTGAAAAAGAAGACTACTAAGGCCATTGAGACCTTCCCTGATGAGCCCGTCGATTCGCACAAGTGTTTGTATTTTTCTTTCTGCGGCTGCGAGTGTTGCCACTTGATTAAATGTGGTTGATTGGAGCTTGATAAATCCATCATTCCACATTATTGCAGAGGCGAGAGCTTCCTCATGCTCAAATGCAAATGATTGGGTGAGCTCGTTATCCTCAAGGTATTTGTTAAACATTCTCAGATAACTATTTGCCCACGACTTCTTTCGCCACTTGAGATACTTTTTTGTAGAAAAGTAAGCTGAGAGCAAACCTACAGCGCTGCAAATTGAGCCTGACAAAAGAGCAGTATCAATTTTCAAAGGAAGACTTATCAAAGCAGACAGGAAGAAGAAGGCGACAAAAGCAAATGTGCCAAATCTCCAATCTTGCGAAAGTTTTGAAGTCCTTTGATGCTCTTGCAGATAGAGATCCAAGACCTCTTTGACAGTGCGAACTACAGGACCTTGCCTTGGCATAGGCATGAACATGTGGATCTCCTTGTTGAATGATCGGGACCTAGCTCCGTGCGGGATGCACGGTGTAAGGGTAACTTGTCTTCTCCATTAGAACACTCTATACTTAACAAATGAAAAAGATTTTAAAAAAAGAAGTGAGTATAAGAGAATAGATAAAAAGGAAAGAAAAGAAATAGAATACTATCT
>JANNCJ010000024.1:0-2277 GCA_031386485.1 bacterium | reverse complement strand
TGAAGACTTGGTGCAAGAGACATTTATGAAGACCTGGATATACCTAATAAAGGGGGGCAAGGTTCATATAATGAAAGCTTTTTTATATCATATACTTAATAACTTAATAATAGATGAATACAGGAAACGCAAAACACTTTCATTAGATAATTTATTAGAAAAAGGCTTTGAAATAGAGAGTCCTGAACCTGAAAAAACACCAAATTTTACAAGTGAAAAAAATGTACTACTTTTAGTTGCAAAGCTTCCAGAAAAATATCGCAACATCATAAATATGCGATATATAAAAGATTTGTCTCTAGACGAGATATCTATAGTTACTAATCAGTCAAAAAAAACGGTATCTGTACAGATATTTAGAGGCATAGAGAAGTTAAAGATTATGTATTATGATAAAACATCAAATTAAGATATCTTTATTTTTGTAATATAAATCAAAATATACGTCAACACATTTATAGCATAAAATAAAACATATGCCCTAAAATTGCTCTTTACATAACTTATGGTTTAAATGAAAACAGAACATATATTAATATAGTAACAAAAACTGCACTATCCTGCGGTTTTTGTTATGATTTTTTAAGTATGTATTTTTATTTTTACAAAGTGTCTTTTGGACTTATTTTGTTTTTTATGTTATAATCTTTTTACAAAGAAATACGCAGATGTAGCTCAACTGGTTAGAGCACCCGCCTGTCACGCGGGAGGTTACGGGTTCGAGCCCCGCCAGCTGCGCAAAAAAATTAATTTAATTGTTAACTATGCGAAAAATTGTGCGTCAGTTGATGCTATAATTAGCTAGTGATAGGAGATATTAAATTCAAAAAGAAAAAGTCGCTCGGTCAAAACTTCTTACATAATAAGAGTATTTTGGAATTTATCGCGAAGAGCGGGGGAGTGCGGGACGGCGATTATATTCTTGAGATCGGAGGCGGGGAGGGGGCACTCACAGAGTATCTGCTTAGAGAAGTAGAGAATAGGGTAGGGGCGAGGCTATGCGTAGTCGAGACAGATCCGAGACTTGTGGAAGTTTTAAATAATAAATTCGCAAGCAGTATAGAGAGTGGCATATTAGAAATTTTACACATGGACGTGATGAAGTGGGGGAGTGATAAGCATCTTATGAGTAGGGGAGTGAGCGGTCTCGATTATAAGATCATCGCAAATATCCCTTATTATATCACTGGTGCCATCATAGAGAAGTTCTTATCAGCTGACATTAAGCCAAGCTCCATGATACTCATGATACAAAAGGAAGTTGCCGACAGGATAGTGGCGCGCGGCGACAAGGGTAGTATATTATCTATGTGTACTAAGTATTATGGGGATACAGAGATACTAAAAGTGGTAGGCAAGGGCAACTTTAACCCTCCTCCAAAAGTCGATAGCGCTATTATAAAAATAATTCTAAATGAGAAGAATTTAAAAGATAAAAAGTATCTTGAATTAGAAAAGAGATATTTAGAAATAGTCAAATCAGGCTTTGCCCATAAGCGTAAATTCTTAATCTCTAATCTAAAAGAATATGACAGCGCTACCAACTGGGAGGGGATATTTAATAAAAATAATTTAGATCTGAAGGTTAGAGCAGAGAGTCTTGATAAAGATGATTTTATAAAGTTAGCAAGAGGGTAGGCATAAGTTAGGTGCTAAAAATATAATTATTCATATTTAAATCAATATTCATTTTTTAATACAAAAAGCCCCATACTCACGGGGCTTTTGCGGCATGGATTACGACGGATAAATTTCGTCCCGAACTTGGACAAAAAAATCTAGCAGAGGCTTTTGCATCGCAACTGGCGTGGCGATACTCAAGCTTACAGATCTCCACCGAATACCACCAAGAAAAATTTCAGAAAAATCAGGCCTCTCAGCCAAATGATCCAGAATCTTCTTGAATGGTACAAATCCTGCCGCTACTACTTGTCTATTATTGGCTGTGGCAGCGTGTTCGACACCCACGCTAAACACTTCAACAATATAATCTGAAGTAACTATAAACTTCAAGTCAGCTTCAGATGCAAGTTTTTTCAAAGAAAACATATCAATCCTAGTAGTTGAACCTGTATGCCAAATGTGTGTCGCACATCTAGCTATGCTCAACCAGCTTAAGATTATAGTAGCCATTTTTTACTTTACATCGGAACCTCCATTGGTTAACTTCAAAAGTAGCAAAGTAATAGTAGCATAAATATCTAAAACAAACAACGCTAGCAGTATACCAAAAATAAAAAATAAATGCGGGCAATTATAAAGGTTTATTTATTGGCC
>JANNCJ010000009.1:0-7780 GCA_031386485.1 bacterium | reverse complement strand
TGATATTCTTAGTATCTTTCATATTAATGTTCATACAAACTAAGTATGCTATATACTAAAGTACTTAGGAAGCCCATTTCGGGCTTCTTTTGTATTAGAATTGTATTTTATTTGGGTATCATTCCGTGGTGGGTAAGGCTATTACTTGACTTTAGAGAAGATAATGCTATAATATAAGTAGAGTTAACGACAGGAAATGCGAGTG
This sequence comes from bacterium, assembly GCA_031386485.1. Lineage (GTDB taxonomy): Bacteria > Patescibacteriota > Minisyncoccia > Phycocordibacterales > UBA5272 > JAUPVO01. The sequence goes on along the minus strand of JANNCJ010000009.1, from coordinate 7,575 downwards.
AGCAATCACTTGACAAGCGGCTCGCTGCGGACATGTAAAAATGTACTCATGAGTGAACATTTGCTGAAATGCAAAGGGCCGTCACTCTAACTCCAATTTAAAATCCTTCTACTGTAATATGTGGAAGGATTTTAAATTTGTTTACCTTTTTGTAAAATGGTAACTTACTATAATAGCAACCCCAGTATCAATATTTGTCTCCAAAATAATAGTGACCGGGGTCTTTGTTGAGACTTCAAAATCTTTGTAAATCACAAAACTGTTTTTTCTTTTATTGTTTTTATAAATATTAGAATAAGTATTTAGGGCGATATACAAATCATGTAATATAGCAACGACAATAAATTCAACTCTTTCTTTTGTGTGTCTTTTGCTAAGCTCTTCGTTTCTTCTCTCAATAAAATGTTTAAAGGTTTTATTTTTGAAAAATACTTGATATTCTAAATTTTTAAATTTTGTACTTGTAATATAAATTAACTCTTCAGGCTCATGTATAACTTCACCTTTTGGAAGTTCTAAATATATTTTTGCTTTCTCTATCAAAACTTCTACCATAAGATTATTTACAACTCTAGCTCTATAACTTCCCCCGCTGTGGGGATTTTTACTTCTAGGCCATAGTACTCATGTATCTTTTGTGCGAGGAACATCTGGCTACGAGGCTCACCCAAGATCACAAATACTTTCTTAAGAGTCACTGCCCCAGTCTCTACCAATTTGAGCAAATTATCACTATCTTTATGAGCCGAGAAGCCACCGATAGTCTCCATGTTACACTTGACTCTAACTTCTTCGCCAAAAATCTTCACGGTCTTCAACCCTTCTTGGAGCTGCCTACCTAGTGTGCCTACTGCTTGATATCCGACCATGAGTAGTGTGGACTTAGGGTCAGACAGATAATGCAGCTCGTGATGCATAATGCGTCCACCATTACTCATGCCACTCCCGGCTATGATAATCTTTGCTCCCCTGTCATCATTGATAGCTTTACTATCCTCCTTGGACTCGGTAATGATAAGTCCGGGGAAATTAAATATATCGTCGCCACTTTTGATAATACTATTGACCTCGGTATTCATATACTCCTTTGCATATTTCTTATACACTGAAGTAACTTTTATGCCAAGTGGACTATCAAGATATATCTTAACTTTTGGGATTTCTCCATGCTCTATCATATCATTCATGTGATACAAGAGCTCCTGAGTACGCTCGACAGAGAAAGCAGGTATCATAAGAGTGCCTCCCCGCTTAATAGTGCTTAGCATGACCTCCTTAAGCTTCTCTACTCTATGATCCTTCTTCTCATGATTCCTGTCTCCGTAGACACTTTCTATAAAAAGGTAATCAGCTCCAGTTAGACTCTCAGTATCACGTAGTAATGGTGATGGGGTATTGCCAAGATCGCCTGTAAAAATAATCTTCTTACCATTAACTGTAAGCTCTATCATGGCACTCCCCATAATGTGACCAGCGTCTCTTAGCCTCACACTTAATCCATCTTTGATATTAATCACCTCATGATACTTAAGCGGTGTCCACATGCGCATCGCACTCATCACATCCTTCTCCTCATATATGGGTGGTATACCCTCTGCCTCATGCTCCTTATTAATTATCCGCATACTGTCGAGCATTATGAGCTCACCGATCTCACGCGTTGGTGCTGTACTATATATAAGACCCTTAAATCCTGCTCGCACCAGCTTAGCTATGCGACCCACATGGTCGAGATGCCCATGAGTCACAAATAGATAATCAATACTAGAAGGATCATAAATAAAGTCCTTCCTATTCTCTAGATGGGCTTGATACCCTCCTTGATACAGGCCACAGTCGACAAGTATCCTGACTCCATCATAATCTAATAAAAAGTTAGACCCAGTCGGAGTCACTGCACCGCCTGCGAATGTTACTGATAATTTATTCATACTATTTATTATAGCACGGAATTTATTCTTAATTCACTATTTTGTACTTGTATCAGAAATAACGTAGTTACTATTCTTTGCCACATTTAATCAAAACAAATAACCCGCATCATAAGATGCGAGTTATTTGTTTTGTATTTAGCTTTAGCTAAAGACTTAGACTGCTAACTAGTAGCTATCTCTATCTCTGCCTCCACCATTACCGCCACGACTATTACTGTATCCTCCACGTGATGATGAGCCACCGTCACGGCTGTAGCTTGAGCCACCTGTTCTAGGAGCACGAGCTTCCATAGGACGAGCCTCATTAACAGTTAATGACCTGCCATCAAGCTCCGTTTTATCAAGTCCAGCTACTGCAGCATCTGCCTCAGCGCCGTCCATCTCAACGAATCCAAATCCTTTAGATCTGTTATTCATTACCCTGTCTCTAATAATTGTTGCAGATATTACTTTTCCAAAAGGCGCAAAAAGTTCTGCAAGGTCTTGATCTTCGAAACGAAATGGTAGACCACCAACATATAATTTTTTCATAATGTACTACTATTATAACACAAATAATAATTAATAGCTATAGAGATCTGAGGCCTGTGTATATCTAGCAAATTAGGCGTTATTTTTTATTAATTGAGTATAAAGCCTCTATCGGGCTGAGACCTGATAAGCTCTTGGCTGGGAAGTAATTACAATATCTGGCTAAGTATTGATAATAATCTTTATTTTGATACTGCTTTTTAAGTTTGTCAAAGTAGTTACCAACTATATCTCCTACTTTCTCTGCTGGAGCTTTATAGAGGTCTCCAACGAGTCTATGCACCACATTCTCATCTTCAAATATTATTTCTCCTATGTCGAGTAGTGAGTCCCTCATCTCGGCGAGCATCTGCTCAAAGGCCGCATCAGACTTACCGCTCTCGAGTGTCGACACATCTCTCATGCTACGTTTATTTTTACGAAATCTGCTCATCACCTCATCGCTAAATGGTGATGGTATTGCACCATCTTCTCTCTTACTTGTCTCATCTTCTTGAGAGCTATCATCTCCGCCACCAATATCTACTATTCCGTGCACCTCACCGCAACCACTACACACTTCCTCATCATAGTACTCATACTCATCGACCTCATCTTCGTATCTAAATAGCCAGTCAGTATTCTCGATGAGATTATCATACTTATCCATAAATGCTTCCTCATAGCCAAACGTATCATATAACATATACCATAATATATAAAAAGACTTTAGCTTAGAAGCTTTTAACTTTTCTACGCTAAAAGTATTGTCTAGATTAGATCCTTTCTCATATTTCTTTATCAGTTTTTCTACTCTTCCTAAATATTTAAAATGTAAAGCTCTAATACTATCTATATTTATTTCTAACTCTTTAAGGTCAGCATTATTTTCTTGATTTGCATCAATTCCCCATTTTAAATTTTTTGATCCAGGTAGAGTCTTGTGTATTTTTATCATTTGGCCTAGCTTAGTAAGCGTTTTACCTAATCTCGTAAGCGACAGATTTCTCTCTTTTGCATCGTCACTGCCGAGCTTTAATATTACAGCATCGAGGAGCTCCATATATTCTTTTTTCATAGCACTATTATAGCAAAATATAATTAAAATTGGAAATAAAGATTAACTGAGACCGATCATCACCTCTGTCGGTATAGCCCAGATGGTATTATTAGAAAGCCAAAAAGAGAACATGAGAGTGTCCGTAAAGCCTTATAAATCAAGCACTATTTGTGATTAAAATCAAAACGAAATCAAGATTAGTTTTTTATTTGCTTGTTTTTTGGAATTCCATTATCTTAGCTCTACTTGCCGCTATCCTTTTTTCAGCATTTATTACACACTCCCTTATCACCTTAATTACTTCTTGACTTAGGTCCTTTTCCATCTCTTTATTTATTATTAAAAGAATATCGTCACGTCTTTTCTTAATGTCACTTTGTGCTACAGTCTCTGTCGCAAGCGCGGCTGCCATGCCCACAATAGCACCCGCAGCTGCATTGTTTAAGTTGCCAATTACACCACTTTTCTTACCGTAAATATTTTTTGCAAGAGCGGCAACTCCAGCTCCCACAGTTCCAGCTACTCCGAGTTTAAAGTTGTTTAAATTTTTTTCTGCTTGGATTCTGCCATCTTTATAACTATCACTTAATTCTCTGATCTCTTCTGAAGTTAGAGAGCTTAAAAGTTTTATTTTATTTATATTCTCTTCAATAGCCTTCTCCTCTTTTACTACATCACTCGGATCTAAGACATGTACTGCAGACCCACCTAGTAATGCTATTGTTCCGGCTGTAACTAAACCTCGCCTCTTTTTATCAATTCTTTCAGTATAACTTTCAGCCTTTCTTTTTTTCATTTCATCATCATTAGGATTATTTGGCATCTGCGGTGGCATATTTTGTGGTGGCATATATTATATAATTTATTTTGTATACTTAAATTATAATATATATATTGCAAATGCAAATTTAGATTTGTGGCATAAACTAATTACGGCCAGAATATTGGATCACGGCTTTGATGTAAAACTCTAAGAATATAAATATCATTTTTATCAATTTCGTAAAAAATGCAGAATGGAAAGTTGTGTATGTTGGATCTTCTGATGTTTTTATATTTAACTGCATACATCTCTGGCATAGATTCTAAATTATTTTCAACCCGATCAAATTCAAGCTTAAATTTTTTAGCTATTTCAAAATTTATCAAAATATAAAAAGATAATATTTCTGATATATCTTTCTTAGAATTTTATGTTTGTATTATGTTAAACATAAAACTATAATCCAAACTGTGCAAAGATTTCTGCAGAAGTATATTTTTTAGATTTCGGATTATGAGCATCTTTTAAAGCCTCGTCTAAATCACGCTTAAGCGAGTCACTAATTGGCGATATATAATTATCATACTTGAGTGGATTACCCATAACTCTTTTAGCTATCACCTTTTTGCTTACCTGTGCATTATTAATTACCGCTTTATCTTTTATCATAAGTTAAGTATATCACAAATCAAAATTCAAAACAAAAACTCTATATTTTACAAGTAATTTGTTGTTAGTCGAGAGTTTTGTTATGGTGCTACAGTGTAGTATTTACGCTGCCTCTACAAAAGACTTAAGCGCGTTTGCTGCTTTAAAGTCTCCATTTGTCTGTAAAGTTGAGAAAGATTTTATATACTTTTCGTATAAATTTTGATAATGCGCTTCGGATGCGCCAGTCAAAACTGCTTTCTCAGCAAAATATTTACTAGCACCCTCTTCGTCAGAAGCAATACGGGCCATCACCTGATCTTGATCGTGGGCTTCTCTTGCACTTTTAAGTCTTGAATATGCCTCTTTCATAAACTGTAAATCTTCTACGCTTATTTCTGTAAGCTTTGAAACTTCTTCGATACTAGGCGCACTAATAACTGAGTCCAATATTTTTGTAGCTACCCCGCCCACAGCTGCTGCTGTTGCGTACTTTGCAGCAGATCCAAGAAAACCTCTTCTACTCTCATCAGTCTTTCCAGTATTATTTGGCGTCTGATTAAAATTTGGTTGCATGTATTTATTTAATTTATTTTGTATACTTAAATTATAATATATATATATATATATATTGCAAATGCAAATTTAGATTTGTGGCATAAACTAATTACGGCCAGAGTATTGGGTCACGGTTTTGATGTAAAATATCTAAGAAGATTATACTTTTATTTTTTATTCTAAAAAATATGCAAAAGGGAAAATTTTCTAAGTTTATGCGTCTCACGTCTCTATATCTAATTTTATAAATCTCGGGATTATTATTTGCAATTGCTTGTTTCCCTTTGACCTCAGATTCAAACTGAATTGCAAAGTTAATATCAATAGTATAATAATAATCAGTAATTCCGATTACGTGGGAAGAGAATTTTCTAAGTATTTTTACTTTATACATTTACTTTCTTTTTAGATTTCCAGTATTCACTAAAAATCTGGTCTAATGTATAAAAAACAGCGTCTGGCTTTTCTGATTCTAAAATTGCTTCATCCAGCTCTCTCGCCAGCGATTCACTTATTGGCGGTAAAAAGCTATTTGTATTAAGTTTTTCAGGACTCATTAGAATAGACTTCTTATAGCCCCCCCTTATGCTATTTATTTTACTATTTATTTTTGTTACTACTTTATCCTTTATCATAGATTAAGTATATCACAAATCAAAATTCAAAACAAAAACTCTTTACTAAAACAAATCTTCAGGATTAAGATTAGTGTCATTCAGGATTTTTCTTATAAGACCTCTACCTAGCACTTCATTACCATGTACTGGCACAACAGTTGTGCGACCTTCTTTATTTCGCAGCATATGATGCGAGCCATTTACTCTACTTATCTCAAACCCACTCTTAATAAGAACTTTTATCATATCTTTACCTGATAAGACTAATAGTTTGGGGCTCATAAAAATGGTTTTGATTAAAAAGCAAAATTCTCTATGGAGATTGAAGTTGGGGTATATGCAAAACTATTTACAGCTTTACTGTAAAGCACACTACTTTTCTTCTCATCTTCACAAAGTTTTATCACTTCTTTCAATCTTTCGTAAAGTGTCTTCATATCATTTGCTTGTGTGTGGCATCCAGGGAGTGCAGGTACAGAGGCAACAAAAAAACCATCCTCGTCTTTTTCTACTATTACTTTGTAATTATTTGTTTTCATAATCTAAGTATATCACAAATCAAAATGCAAAACAAAAACTAATCTTGGGCACGTGGTAGCATTACGACTTTATTATACTCAGTCCAATTAGGACTATGACCTCTATGTCCATCAAAAACTAAACTTCCATTTGGTCCATAATATCTAAAATGAGTAAACTCCCTATCTCCATCCTCCATAACGTAAGTTGACCCCAGTAGAACTAGTGATGGGTCGCCTTTTGCAATTATTACAGGGAAATCAGATGGTTGCGGCCATTTTCTTTTTTCTTGCATCAGCCACATTACATATTCTAAGCCAGGTAAATGATACTCATCACTATATCTCTTTATTATCTCATTCGCAACTCGCCACTCACTTTTATCTACAAATTCAGTATACCAATCTTCTTTAGCAACATCAAGTATCTCTGGGGTATATTTACTCATTTGAAGATTATACGTATCTGGATTCATTGTGAATTCTCCATATTTTTTTGTATCGTTTGTACCAAATGAATCAACTTCTTGGAACTCAAGTGATTCAAATCTACCCTTATTTTTTGGCCATGGTTTATTTACTAATCCCCACGAAAAATGATTCCTATCTGAAAGGTAGCTCTCACCTTTAACTAACACTTGCATCTTAACTTCTATCGGAATTTGTAAAGCCTCAGAATCATCAGGATTACTTCTATCTGTGTTCTCGGTTATTAAATTTTCTAAATCACTAACCTCTTTTTCTAATTTTGCTTTATTAATATTTGAGGTTTCTAATTTTAATTCAGCATCTTGAAACACACTTAATGCATTATGAAAATCAGCCGTTGCAGTGCTTAACCTGCTATTTAAACTACTTAGTTGAGTACTGGTGGATTCAAATTCAAACTTTTTAATAGGTGACGGAGATGGCGCAGGTGCTTGAGGAGGCATATGTTTGTATAATTTAAGTATACAAAATAAATTAT
>JANNCJ010000040.1:0-6332 GCA_031386485.1 bacterium | reverse complement strand
GAATAACAAAATTATTATTCTCACTCTTGTAATAAGCAAGAAGCCTATCTTGATACTTACTCCATCTAAAAAAATAATTCTCCTCTTCCCTCTCCTCTATAATACGAGTCGGATGATCAGGACACTTGCCATCAATTAGCTCGCTATCCGTCTTCTCTAATTCGCAGCCTTTGCAATATTTTGTCTTATAATTCTTTTTGTATATATCACCTGCTGCGTGACACAGCTCCCACATCTTCTTGGCAGCAGTGATATGTTTCTCATCTGTAGTCCTTATAAATGCATCATATGAGATATTGGCAAGTGTGTGGAAGTCTTTAAATCTCTTAGAATATTTATCTACATATTCTTGTGTACTTACACCATTCTTGAGTGCTGCCTCATATATATTACTACCGTGCTCATCAGTTCCGGTGTTAAAAAATACATCAAATCCAGCTGATCTCTTATACCTCGCAATAGCGTCTGCACGTATGAATTCTAGAGCATGGCCAATATGGGGTTCAGCATTTACATATGGTAGTGTAGTTGTGATGTAAAACTTTTTATTCATATCATATATAATCTACATTATCTTTGCTGGGTATCTTTTCTTGTAAGATATCATTGACTAGCTCCATCATGATAGCAGCGAGCGGTACAGCGAGTACAACCCCCCAGAATCCGGCTATCTTAGCGCCGACAATTATAGCAATAAGGATTATTATGGCTGGTACTCCGATCACGCTATTCATAACTTTGGGATATATGACATAATTTTCTAGCTGAGTTACTATAATAAATATAACACTCACCATAAGCAGCATAGACATCCCCCCGGTAAAGTAGGCTGTTATAATAGCAGGTACAGAGGCTATCATTAAGCCGATAACTGGCACCATTTCTCCTAAGAAAACTAAGAATGCAAATAATGCTGCATAAGGCATATTAATAATTGCAAGTGGTATATATATTATGATTGCTATAATTATTCCTACAATAAGTTGACCCTTGGCCCAAGATCCGATCTTGGCCTCACTTCTTCTCCAAAGATCTAATATATATGACTCATAGAATTTGGGAGTAATTAATTTTAAGAAATTAGTAATACCATTATCTTGGACAGCTAAATAAAATGCAAATATTAGCATTAAGAAAAAATTAATCACATTAGACAAGACAGCTCCTGTAGTTTTGGCTACTCCGGCAGCTCCAATTATGGAGTTCTTAAGTACAGTTAATAGTTGTCCTTGCGATATATTTTTAGAAAGCTCATTGACATATAATGAAAGGTCTTTAAATCCAAAATCTTTACCAAATATTCTAACCTCTTCTAAGAAGCTCGGCAATCTCGCTATAAGCCTTACCACATCATCTGCAAGTTTGGGGAGCACAAATATAATTATAAGTAATACAGAAGTAAAAAGTAATATAAAAACTGTTGATACAGTAAAGACTCTTGGTACTTTATATTTTGCAAAATATTTTGCAACTGGATCTATTGTGGACGCTATTACAAGTCCTACGAGCAATGTAAGAATCAAATCTCTAAAATAGAAGATAGCGTAAGCTAGGCCAAGCCATAGCATTATTCGCACTATTGAGCCATTAGTGATTTTGTAGTTTATTATTTGATTGTTCATATTATATTTATAACATAAAATACTAATTTTGGATAGTAAGTTAAAGTCTAATTTTTAGCTATTTCAATTTTTAGTTTATCTTCAAGTTTCCTCGTTATCATTCTTGCCTCGATATTTTCATCTGAGATTTTAATTTGTGTCTCGCCTTCAATATCTAAGACTAATTCCTCAACAATATGATCAACTACCTGGAAGCCAAATTTAGATATATCTTCCGTACCTAGATTAATAGATTTGTATAGAGAATCATTTTTGTAAAGCTCAATTGTATTTTTTAAAATTTTAATTTCTACCATGTTAGCATTATAATACTTTTATAAATTAATACAAGTGATTAATTAAAGTATAAATAAGATACGTAGATAAAAATTAGAAAAGTAAGAATGTATGTAATGGATTTGAGATATTTATTAATATACATTTTAGCTCCTAGACCATACTTTTCTGCCAAGTATGCCACAATATAAAATCTGATCAGCTTACCGACATACATACCCGCTAGAAGCGGCGTAGCATTTACCTTAAATAGTCCGCCGAGTACAGTATAAATCTTATCAGGTATTGGGGTAAAGCCTACAAATACTGTTGTCGCAAAAATTTGAAAAGCATTCATGCCATAAAATAAATTAACACGATCTGGTACGTCAAGGTAAGTAAGCACTACTTCTCCGTAAATACTACATATTATATAAATAGTGATACCGCCGAGGAGACTAGAAACTGCCGCAAAATTAGCGACAAAAAACGCACTGTACTTTTTGTACATAGCTATCGGTATAATCAGAATATCAGGCATTACGGGCGATATGCTTTGCTCTAAAAATGACATTATGAATAATATATAAAGCTTATGCTTTGAATGTGCGAACTTTTCTAAATAAATAAAAAACTTTTCATAACTGTGATTGATTTTATCAATAAATTTTTTCATTATTTGAGCTTGGTGCCATTAGTGAGTGTAGTGCTTGGATTCATTAATGACAAGACTTCTCTTTTGATACTTCCCTCCTCACCAACTTCACTTATAACATCGCTTGCTGCTAAGATCATAGCTTCACTGTACCCTCCCATGATTTTCCTCGGCTCAAGATTAGTAACAAAAGGGAATTGTTTGTTAAGTAAATTTTCACTATTTACAAATTTTCTTATGCCAGAAAAAACGGTCCTCGTATGCGCTTCTCTCTCAGTGAGACCACCTTCACTTTCGACTTCTCGATACTCACCAAAATCTACTTTCAGCTTGTATAATTTATCGCTACCCTCTACTTCGTTTACTTCTATTATAGTACCGAGCTTTATCTCTACTTTAAGAAAATCATCAATAGTAATATACTTACTTTTAATATCTAATTCTTGTGTTTCATTTATTTTTATATTCTCATCTTGCATATTTTTTAAATTTTAACTCTTTAGCCCTTCGTAGCTTTATGCGGAGAATGGGTCATCACTTATTATCTCTTCTCCGTCAAATTTCTTTGGATTAACTTTATCTAAATATCTTTGTAGTATAAGTGCTGCGGCAGCATCGTCAACTTCATTTTTATGATCTGGCTGCTTCTTAGCTTCAAATGAAGTGTAATACTCTTTCTCATACACGACATTAATGCCCTGATCTAATAACTTTTTGCCAAATACTTCTGCTTCACTCGCTATTTTATTAGGCTCACCTTTATTGTTAGTGCTCAGACCTATTACTACGCTATCAATACTCATAGCTTTTATAATTTCTAAAGTGTCACGCACAAGGTCAAGATCATTGCTCGCAATAAGTAATGGGAATGCAAGCAGCCCCTCACCGTCACTCTCTGCGAAGCCGACCCTTTTTGACCCATAATCTATACCAAGATATTTCATAAAATTTAAAATTTATATATTAACTATTCACAAAATAATTATAACATTAGTTATGCTTTAGCGGAAGACTATATACAACGTTCGGCAAGTTTTGTTGGAGCAATTATAGCGAAAGTTATTTAATAAAACTTAATTCGCCGAAGTATTTATCCAGTAAATCACTGTCTGTAATTTTGGATAGTATATCTCTGATATAATCATACTTTTTACTTTTGTCATTTCCGTATGTTTCTTTTGAAAGGTTTGAGATAAGTTCAGAACCATCAATACTGTCAATAATTTCAAAAACATCAACACCTTTCTCCAAAGATAATTGAATTGGCTTTATGTGAGGTTTAGATTTTACATCTATTGTCTTTATTAAAGTTGTTAATTTATTAGCCCAATCCCCATCACCATTATAAAGATTTAACACTTCTTGGTTTAACAAATAATTTTCAATACAGTATTTTTCCAATTGGATAAGATTTTTATACTTAGTTTTTTCTGCGTCAGTAAGTGGTTTATTATCTCCATCAATAAGGAAATACACATTATCCACTGGCAGGCTTTTGAAAGCCATAGAAAGTTGTTTTACACTTTCGCTTGAACCGTGTACTTGTATGTCACAATCTAAGTTTTGTTTTGTTTTAATATATTCTAAGACAGTTTTATGTGCCTCATCCTCTACATAAATAAGTTTTGTTTTTGCGGTCACACCTTGAATTATGCGTATAGTGTCACCAGTAATATCCCTTATCATTTCAGGGGTAAAAGATGTTTTAACTGACACTTTTCCATTTTCCCAAGTTAGAAATTGAGTTAGTTTGCTGTATTTTTCTAATGCTATAACTCTTGAATGTGTCACAGTGATTACCTGCTTACTGTAAGTTTTACAAAAGTTTTCCAAGAAAGTGAAAAGTTTTTCTTCTAATGACCAGTTCAAATGAACCTCTGGCTCATCAATCAGGTAAACCTCTGCATAGTCTCTCGTGAAATATATTGCAAACACAAGTGAAATTATTGCATTTTCTCCTGCACTTAGTGTGTCAAGTGACACTGTATTTCCATTTTTGATAATTTTGGCTTCATAGCGAGAGTTTGTAACATTCCAAATAAAATCAAGTTCATAATCAAATATCTGAGATAAAACTTTTTGGTATTCTTCTTTAATTGCGGTAGCGCCATCAACTTTTTTATACTGGTTTGAGTTTACTAAAAGTTCAGCACTATCAATGAGATAATGAACAATTGCCTTTATAGACTGTATGCTCGTGTCTTGTAATTGTTGTGAGAAGAACTGCTGTATGGCTTGCGTTTGTTTGCTTTTGTCATAGCCGAATTGAGATTGAAAGTTTTCAGCCAAAACTTTCTCCGCATTTCTTTTAGGGCTAAAAACAATTATTTCTTTCCTTTGGCTCTCATCAGTGAAACTGACATATTGTTGATTATTTTTTTGATTGAAAATCCAGTTTAGAAATTGAGTTTTACCTGTGCCATTTGTACCTGATATTACGTTTAACCCATCAGTAAATAACATCTCTTGATTGAAAAGACCGCCAAATAATTCTGTTTTTACTTTACTAATGTGGTTTGCCATAAAATCATATTCTACAAGTGAATTATAGCATAAAAGCACTGTATTTTAAAGTAAGAAAATGATATAATATAACCTATATGCAAAGCACTGCTGTAAATACAAACAATACCTCAAATGTTAAAGTTGGTGAGGTAAAAAAATCATCAAACAGTATAAAGTTTATGGATTTTTGTGCAGGTATTGGTGCAGGTAGATTGGGCTTACAAAATCTTGGTATGGAATGTGTAGCCTTTTCAGAGATTGATAAGAACGCTGAAAAAACATACAGACTTTTGTTTGGTGAGAGCGAAAAAAATTATGGTGACTTAACTAAAATTAAAATTGATGAGTTGCCTGATTTTGATGTTATGATTGCAGGTTTCCCTTGTCAGACTTTTTCTGTGATTGGGCAAAGAAAAGGAATGTCAGACGCACGAGGTCAGATTATTTACAGCCTAATAAATATATTAAAAGGTAAAAATGTAAAGTATTTTATTCTTGAAAATGTAAAAGGACTTACAAATCACGATGGAGGTAATTCGTTAAAGGTAATTCTTAAAGAATTAGATGATGCTGGTTATAAAGTTGAGTACAGAGTGTTGAACAGTCTTGATTACGGAGTTCCACAACACAGAGAAAGAATATATTTTATTGGAATAAGAAAAGACCTTTATAAGCAAGGTTACACATTCCCTAAACCAGTAAAAACCCCTGACATTAGAAATTATTTAATTGATGATGTTGAACTGACCTTAGATGAAAAGCACAAGACATTTGATACTTTTAAAAAGTATTTAAATAATAAATATAACAACGGAATACACACAATGGAGAAACTACTGCAAAACGACTTTGATGTAGTAGATACCAGACAGTCTGATTTAAGAATATATAAAAATAAAACTCCAACACTAAGAACTGGTAGGCACGGTATTTTATATGTGAAAAATAATAAGTTTAAAAAACTTTCAGGATATGAGAGTTTGCTTTTGCAAGGTTTCCCTGACCATTATGCAAAAAAGACGAAAGGTAAAGTATTGGATATACACCTACTTAGTCAGAGTGGGAATGCTATGACAGTTTCAACAATTGAGGCTGTTGGTAGTGAATTGTTGAAAATAATATAAATATATGAAAAGTAAAGACGATTTAATTCAATTAGGTTCAAAAACAGCAAAGGCTGGTTTTAGTAATGAAGATGACATAGTTATAAAATTTAACGATTGGAATACTGACAAAGAAGCACAAGAATGGCTCGGTTTAATGGGGTATAAACTTAAAGAAATTGAAAAGGTTGA
>JANNCJ010000084.1:0-10965 GCA_031386485.1 bacterium | reverse complement strand
AAATCAAAAAGTAAACTAGAATGGGTTAGTAGCGCCACGCACTTCGAAGTGGAGATGCGGTCCGGTAGACTTACCTGTATTACCAACTTCACCTATTAGCTGACCCTGCTCAACCTTCTCTCCATTACTTACACTTACTTTACTAAGATGAGCGTAGAGAGTTTGTGTGCCATTAGGATGACTTATAATTAGCATCTTGCCATAGCCACCATTATAACCTGATGACCTCGCAACCTGGACTATGCCCTTAGCTGCAGCTACCACTCCAGTACCAGTCTTAGCGCCGATATCGACAGCATTCTTACCATGTATTCCTTGAGTCTTGATACCGCTAAGTATAGGGCGAGTAAAGTAGCCGGCCACACTTGTCGCATAAATTTTCTTTTTGGCTGGTGCCTTGATGATTGGCGCATCAATATTTATTTGACCATCAGGAATAATAAGCTCGTCGCCAATTGTAAGCTCTACATCTTTTATACTGTTGAATTCTAAAATGTCATTTATATCTGCTTTATATTTCTTGCCTATTGATTTTATGGTGTCTCCTTTTTTGACTATATGTTTCACCCCAGATACTGGGAGTATGATGAGTATATCACCCTCTATTAACTTACCATTCTTAATGTCATTAGCCCAGATTATAGTATTACGAGTTACTCCAAATATGTTAGCAACGTCACTAACACTATCTCCCTTTTTGACTTCGTAGACATTAATAGTGTCATTCTCTACTATCTCCTCCTCCATCTCGGTGCGTAGTGGGCCCACGTCAACTTTAAGCGTATCACTACTAGGTATGGCGCTCAGCGTGGCCTGGCCACCGGTACTTGACTTCTCGACAATGGCTTTGCTGCTCACCCTAAGCACGTGATCAAGATTATTATTATCTTTGGCCACACTTGTGGTAGCGTTACGTGTAAATAAAGACTTGAAACCTCCAACAGTATTAGCGACTACGCTAGCCTGCGCAACACTAATAGCAAAATAAATAAAAACTACGACTAGTATCGCAGGAGCCATCCTCTTACTTATTTTTACAATTTGGACTTTCATAGGTAGACTATACGAGTATAGCCAAGCTTTATTACATCTTATCAAGTATTTGTGTATAAAGCAAGTGCACTTTATTACTTTTGTTGGTATAATGGAGGAATGAATATACTGCCACCTGGTTCTAATTCTCCAAAAAATGCTCCGAAAGATTCTGGTTTTGATCCTGGCTCCAGCTCTGGATTTGGACAGTCTAATTTTGGAGAAATGGTTCATCCTTTTATATCCAGTGCAGCGACTCCAATGCATGGACAAATGCAAGTTCTCGCGCAAACTAATAACACAAATCAAATCGTTAACCCAGTAAGCAATAATGGTAAGACTTTGTTAAGGATAAGAAATGTCGCGAAGTCAGCTGGTAAAGTTGGTGATGAAGTAAAAGCAATAAATAGGGCTTTACAACAAAATGCAATTGATTTACGAAGACAAGATGGCGAAGCTGCTGTAAAGCATGCAGCAGCAACTGCAAGAATGTTATTCGACTCTGAGATAGCATTACAAGCAAGGTATAATGAGATACAAAGATTGAGAAGTGAATTAGCGCAGCTTAAAGGCGAAGGGCCAGCAATAGAAGCGGTTGCAAATTTAGTGTCCACGCAAAATAAAAATATTGCCGTGATTGAAGATGAGATAAAGAGCACAAGAACAATAATAGAAATACTAGAAAAGATGCCTGTGTTAAGTGAGGAACTGGCTCCAACTCCACCACCAACAGAAGATTCATCAGCAAGATTGAATACTCACGGAGGCACACATGCTAGTTATAATCCTGAAAAGGAAGGACAAAAGACAACCGACGAAGCGTCAGAAGCTAGAAGTCATGAGAGAGAAGAAGATAAAAAAGCAATGGCTAATATTGAAAATCAAACTGAGACTTATGATCAAGTCGTGCATAGAGTCCAAGAGATAGTTAGGACAATCATTTCAAATTTTATACAAACAAATCAAAATAAAGAAAATGATATTAGTAAATATATTAATAGAATAAAAGATTCTCTATCGATTATCAGAATAATATTCACCACACTTAAGGAAGAATTCAAAAGTTTACATGATTCCAAAAGAGAAGTAGGATATAATATTGAAAATTTTTATGATGATGTACTTGGTAAAGTAATAACAAAAAATGGTCAAACCAAAAAAATTAATTTAAAAGTGAAAGGTACTGAATTAGAAGCTGATAGTGAGGTTGAGCCACGGAGTATGAGACAAGGAGAATCTCTACAAAGTTTATATAAGTTTATCCAAGAAGCTATTAATGTATTGACTGAAATAGAAGAGTCGAAGCAAGCTGTAAGAGAAAAAATAATAAATCCCACACAAAGTCCAGGAGTAACACCTGACGAAAGTGGTCCTCGTGTATGGACAAACAAAGATGTAATGAGCCTATTAAGAAATAGCGTTGCAAGTCAGAGAGCTCAAGCTGAAGCTGAAGCTCAAGCTCAAGCTCAAGCAGAAACTCCTCTGACGTCAGAAGCTTTAAGTCCTCAAGAATTACAAACTTCGAATAAAAATGAAGCGCGAGATTTAGAAGAAGTGAAGCCAGACATTTCAGATTTAGATAAAAAGATCCGTGATTCGTATTATTGGACTAACAAGGCAGGAAAGCTACATCTTAGAGGTCAAGAGGCGAAGGATAAATTCGCAGCAGGATTGGATACGGGAGGAGACAATAAAACTAGTCCACAACTTAATCGAGATCCTGCATCAATTGAAGTAGATCCTGAGCAAGTTATGAGTGACTTAGTTAACAAATATGAGGAGACGTTAGAAGCCTTGGACGCAGTCGCGTCGCGAGCGGGAGTTACTGTCTCTGAGATCGAGTCTGCAAGACAAGTGGTGAGCTTAAAAAATAATGAGCTTCGATCTTATATGAAGAGCCATAAATTTGATTTAAAAGATAAAGACGACAAGGAACTCACAGAAAAGAATATTAGAATACTTAAAGCAGCAAAAAAGAAAATCGTAGAGCTCGAGGCTCTTAATGACACAAGTTATAATGATTATTTACAAAAGGAACTAAATGCTAAAGTTGAAGATAGTTTTATACAAACAGATGATGTGGACGATACGTCCACATTTATCGGCCCAGCACCAGCGGCCCCTTCTTCGTCAGCTTCGACTCCTCCCCCACCTCCTACTCCACCAGCGCCTCCTACTCCAGTAGTGGATGGTGATCCAGAAAAAAAGAAAGATGATATCTTGGCTGCGGGTCGGAAAAATACAATAGCTTTAGTAGATGAGCTTATGACAAGTGCAGATTTTATAAATGAAGATGATTTGGGTTTTGAGGCACTTCAGGTTATAGATCAAATAATAGAAGATTTGAGTGTTTTGTACGATGATCAAAAACTCAAACTTCCAGACTATTATAGTTTAGATGATTATTTAAATGATGTTTTGGGTGAAGTAAAGAAAAATAATCTAGGGGAAGAAATTGATTTGGTTATTTTTATTAAAAGTACGTATGGCAATGTATATCATGAAAGCATTAAAAAAAGATCTGGTAGTATATTAACAAGTGCTTATGAATTAATAGAAAAAAGTAATCTAAGATTTACTACTAATTTAAATACAAAGACACCAGCACCAGCACCATCTGCTATAGATGCTGGCTCTATTGATCCTAACCCAAAACTGGATGTAGAGCTTCCGGTTATAAAGTACGGAGAATTTGTGATTAGATATCCTGAAGAATACGACAATAACACAAGAGAAGCCGTAACATTGATTGACCATTTTCAAAATCTGGAATTTTATGTTAATGAAGTTTATATTAAGCAATTGGAGGAAGCTCAGAGAGATCTAGCAAAGATAACTCAAGCAAATTTAGATCTTGATAATTTTATCTTTGGACAAAAAGACAGAAAGTCATTTAGTTTTATGGATGAAGTAAACATGGTAGGTGAAGAAATGTTAGAAAAAGCTAAAAAGATTAGTGGTAAAAATGCAAATAAAATAAGGCAAAAAATAGAAGAAACAGTTAGAATGTTTTTAGGTGAATATGATGAAGTCAAAAAAACTTTTGTTGGTGGAGCAATACTAAATATCGCTCAGGACCAGATTAAAAAACTCAGAGCTTCATCTGTAACAAATGCAGTTAGTAAAGAATCTGTAAGAATTATAGAAAAAGGTTTTGAAGAGATTGAAAATTTAAGATTAGAAATTACGAATGCATTAGTTAACGATATTTCCCACACTATATTTGATAGATACCAAATAATATTTAGGAAAATTAGCATAAGAGATGTTACGCTATCACAACAAGAAAGAGATAGAGCTGGCTTGGATTTTAGCTTATTAAAAAATGAGTTTATTAAAAATATAAATGTATATAACAAGTTATATGAAAGATTGCAAAGGTTAACTTATAATGATGGACCTGATGATAAGTATGACGAGTGGCGATATGGGATAAGAGACGTAGAGATGGAAAAAATAAATAAACTTAGGAATTTAGAAAAATCTAAATACCTAGAATTTTTACGTCTTGTATACCCCGGCTCTACAGAGTTAAGAGACTTAGAAGCAGATATTAAAAGTCGTGAGGATAGAGCCATCAAAAGAAATTCTGATGAAACTGCACGTATAGCAAAAGAGCTATGGCAAGAGAGTCCATATGCCAGACTTCAAAAGCTTGTAAGTGAATACGAGGTATCGATAGAGACATTTCAAAATTCTTCTTTAACAGGCAGAGCCAGAGACATGGAATATTTAAGAATTAAAAGTCAATTGGATTCAAGTTTTAGAGAGCATCCTATTGACTACAAGCCAGTAGTAAGCGGTCTATACGCTGATTTACTTTTAGCTAAAGATGGCAAGTATATCAAAGATGATCTTGTAGCTGGAGGTGGTGGAAGTGATGGGGGAGCAGGTACTCCGCCAATGCCGCCTGCAGCAGGTGATGCAGGAGAGGCTCCAAAGAATGGTGAGGGTCCGGTGGAATTTACTATTCCTGAAGGTAAGTTAGACGAGACCACTTATCTCGCACTTCTCGGACAGATAGATGCGATGATTACAGCAGCAAAAACTAAGTTAATACTTGAGCAAGAGCCAGGCAACAAAAGACTATTGTTGATTGAGCTAGTTCGAGTTAATGATTTATTTATCACACTTTGTTCTAAAAGTCTTACGCTTATTAATGCAAAGACGAATGATGATTTTGCAAATATAACTGATGAAGGAAAAAAGAAGAAGGAAGTAGATAAAGCAAATAGTAGTATAAAAAAGAAAAATGATGAAAGTAGTAAAAGAGTCGAAGATAGAAAAACTGTAATTCGAAATAAATTAGAAACTATTTTAAATCAAGTTGGAGGCGATATTGCCGAAATAGTTAAGAAAGTAGATGGTATGCCATTTGAAGAGGCTAGTGTACTTCTCGCAGATATTACTTCAGTAGATACAAAGAGCGCTGATCACAATAAAGATTTTACCAAGCTAAAACTTCAAGAGTTCAGATCAAGATTGGCCAAAATGTCTGGAGATTATAAGAAAAAAGAGGGTGAAGATGATGAGGCATATAAAGCAAGAATGAGTGTAGAGTCTGACAAAGGTAAATTAGACAAAGATAGTTATGAGGTAATCAAAAAGGCAATCGATAAACTTGAAAAAATAGTCAATCCCGACGCTTACATGGATAAGAATATTAAGCTACTCGACTCACTATTCTACGCTGACTATGGTATAGAGATTACTGCCGGCAAGCATGACAAAGATAATTCTGATAGAGTTGTAGTGGGTATGATAGACGGTGAGCGTAAAGTCGATAAAGAATTCTGGAAGAGTAAAAATAGCCCTAATAATCCATACTCATTAACAGTACTTCAGAGTATTAAGAAGAGGACCAAAGAAGTCACGGAGAGAATAGAGAAGAGGAAGAAAGGGGTGAATGCATTTACTTATGACCTGTTAGAAGATGAGAAAGATCAGAATCAGCTCTTTGAATGTAAGATCGCATTAGAGAAATACGTGGAGAAGCTAAGAAGTGATGATATTACAGGTCTTGTGGCCAGGTTAAAGCTTGCCGATGATTTGCCGTCTATGGAAGAAGATGAGTCAGTAACTAAAAAGAGGGAAGAAGTTCTACAGGACTTTGAAAAGTCGGGAATCACAAAAGGAATAAGAGCTAGGCTGCTTGCTGAAATGTATGAGGATATGGGAGAAATTAAAGGCGAAGGTAAATTCTCAGTCGACGATAGGATCAAGAAAATTGATCAAGTGATGGCGATGACTGCGGATGGAGTGTGGCAGAAGTTAAAATCTAAAATCTGGTCCAGAGAAGGAGCCGTTGTAGCAGTCGCAGCTGCTAGCGCAATATCAGCTATAGCGGTCGTGCAGAATGGTACAGAAAATAATCAAGCAGTTGTAGCACCAGTAGCAGTAGCAGCACAAGCATCTGCGCCCATTGCAGCGAAAGCTCCAGTAGCTCCTGCATCAGTAGTACCGCCAGCACCAAAAGCACCAGATATAGCACCAGCCCCAACTCCTCCACAAACAAGCGCATCATCTCCAGCATCAAAGCCCCAAGTGATAGACAGTAGAGTGGCAGAAATAAATAAAAAAACTTTATTAGACTATGGAGTAAAAGCACCAAGCAACACATTGTTATTTGAAGGTTTAGAAATAAGTAATAGAATAAATAAAGCAAGTGAGAATGCTAACGAGATAGTGCATAATGTAGGTGGTCTTAAAGATGCGAATGGTAATAATATGAAATTTAAGAATCCTTATGACGGGTTACTTGCACTTCTTAAAGACTTAGAAATTAAAGGAGTTAAAGAAAAGGATATGCATCAGAGAGCCTCAGAGATAATTAAGACGAAACAAAGTATTTATGAGTATGATGCTAGCAAAAAGATATTATCAGCTAAATCTAATCTAGTTAAAAAGTTTGGAGACTTGGTAACAAATATTTTTACTGGTCCGGAATTGGGCAGGTCTAACAAATTATTAGTATAAAATATATGAAATTTTTTAAAAGTGAATTATTAGAATTATATAAAACATATTTTGAAAATATGAAAGTTAAAGATTTTGAGAAGCTCGAAGATTTACCAGGCGAGGTAAGTATATCTGAGATGCAAAACTTGGCAAGCTTTATAAATAAAACTAAAGAAGATAACTCGGGTAGAGATATAAGTGAAATGAAAATTGGGGACTTAGTTTTTAATTATTTTATAGTTAATAATACTAACCTAAGTGATAATGTTGTAGAATAAAATTAAAATTATTTAACATTCGAGAGCTGCTTAAGAGACTCCTTGATGAGACTATTCATATCGAGCTCAGGATGTAGCTTAGAAAGTACAGTACTGATGTCACGCGCATTATAGCCGAGAGTCTCGAGAGCGAGGCGAGCATTACTCATCTCCTCAGTCTCACTTGTGATCGCTATAGCACCAAATTTACCCCGGAGCTCGAGTATAATCTTCTCTATAGTCTTCTTGCCGAGGCCAGGGATCTTTAGGAAATTATTAGCGTCACCACTCTCAATGTATCTCACAAGATTGCTCGGAGTGGCGACAGAGAGTGTAGTTAGCGCTGACTTTGGTCCGACTCCAGAGACACTTATTAATTTCTTAAAGACATCTTTCTCCTCTCTGGTCTCGAATCCAAAAAGAGTGAATTGATCCTCTCTGATATGTGAGTGTATAAATAAAGAGATATTAGCTCCCACTTTAAGCGAGAGCAATATATTAAGCGGTACCAAGACTTCATAACCTACATTATTAACGTCGAGAGTGAGTGACTTATCGTCGAGATTAAGTATAGTACCAGTAAGATAGGCTATCATGTGCACATTATAACATTTATTTGTAAATTAGTGATATAATTAAGATATGATAGCCATAATAAATGTACTTGTATTTATGCTCGGGGCCTCGCTCGCCTCATTTGCTAATGTGATCGCTGACAGATATAAAGTTAAAAGCATAGTAAAGGGGAGAAGTGAATGCCTCTCCTGCTCTCACAAATTATCTTGGTATGAGCTGATGCCAGTTATATCTTATCTAATACAAAAAGGTAGATGCCGGTCCTGTAAAAGTAAATTAACCCCTACATATCTGCTCGGAGAAATACTTGGCGGCGTGATGCTATTAACTATATTTAATATTATATTACTTGGGTCTAACTTTATGGGACACACTTATACACCACTTGCTAATCACAGCCTTATTACATTCCTGACTTGGGCTATACTTATTCCTATTTCTATTTCTATACTTATATATGACCTAAGGCATAAGATGGTACCAAGTATACCACTCTATGTCTTACTTACTATTAGTGTGATATATGCTTTCTACAGATATTTTGCTATTGATCATAATTATTATAACTTAGCAGCTGGGCTTATAGTCGCTCTTCCTTATGCGTTCTTTTATATAGCCGGGCGAGGAAGGTGGGTTGGTCTCGGTGATGTACTATTATATTTTGCATTCGCAAATGTGCTCGGTCTCGCACTCGGGGCGAGCATGTTCTTCGTATCTATTTGGCTCGGAGCCTTTGTGACTATCGCACTACTTATAACTCATAAGAAAGAGTATACGCTTAAAAGTGAAATTCCTTTTACCCCATTTATCATACTTGCGGCCTATTATGTATTAATAATTAATTATGATTTGCTCAATCTTAATTACTTTATCTCATAGTATGATAAGCAAAAATTTAAAAGGATTTACCTTGATAGAATTTGTAGTAACCATGGTTATCTTTACTTTGCTTACTACTCTAACTTTTAGCTCTTATCCTCAGCTCAATTTGGCGACAGGCTTTAATACAGCTGCGAGAGATCTCCATAATGTTTTAAAATCAGCTCAGATCACAGGGTCTTCGAGGGGTGGTGACTATTCTGGAGATGGTATCTATCTTAATCTCACTAATCCTACTGGATACAAAATATTCTCAGACATTAATAATGCAGCAGTATCTCAATCTCTCGGTACGCCAAAAGGTGACAGACTTTATGTCGAAGTCGAAGATCAGAAAGCGAGAAGCTATCTTCTATTAAATGGTATGGCTCTTAATGACTTATGCGTAATAAATCAAGGAGAGGTTAACAAAGACTGTAGTAGCGATAGCTTAAGTATTAATTATAGTAGACCCAGCACCAAAGCGCATATTGCTAATTATTTATTAGATATCAATGGCAAAATTAAATTTTATGATAAAGCTTATATAGAGATGAAAAGAGACGCTGCCGCTAATCCTTTTAAATGTATTATAGTCTACAAATTCGGACAAATTGAATTAAAAGAAGGGTCTTGCACTTTGTATTAACACGCCAAGCTATAAATAGTTATTAATCTAGAATTATGTAGTATAATTAAAAAAGATGAAATGCAAAATTAAAAATAAAATAAAAGGCTTTTCGCTCATTGAGATGCTGATCGCTACCACACTTTTTACTTTTGTGACCTTTGTTGCTATTACCACACTCTTTATGATGCAGACAGTAAATAATAAAATGAAATCAACTAAGACTGTTTACGATAATATGTTTTTGGTCGTTGATGATATTAGTCGTGAGACTAAGTATGGTACATATTTTGAAAATTATAATCATTCCCTAGCTGTGCCTGCAGACTGCACAGCTGCCGAGAGCTGTGTTAGCTATGAATATATAAATAGTGAAACTTTGGCTACGGAGATACATGGCTATTATCTCTCAGCTGATAATGCTATATATAAGTATGTTGAGACAGCGCCTAATGTGTATGAGAAGGAAAAGATTACTACTGACGATATTGACATCAACAGCCTCAAATTTAAAATAGCTGGCAATGGAAGTTTTAATGATGCAGCTAATCCAGATACCAGGCATCCATCTATCAAGCTCTTACTTAGAGGTCAGACTAAGAATGATCCTATTATCACTTTTTATATTGAGTCTTATCTAACTCAGCGTATCTCGGCAAATTAGAATAATTAAATTAATTATATGAAAATAAATTTACAAAATATATTATTCAAAAAGAAAAAGATTGCCGTACGCTATCAAGGTCTGGCTATGATAGAAGCTATGCTGGCAATAACTATAATTATGATTGCTATTATGGCACCCTTAACTATATCAACTTATACTTCCAAATACGCTAAGTTTGCGCTTAATAGAATAGTCGCTACCTATATAGCAGACGAGCAGCTCGAGTTTATGGTTAATCTACGCAAGTCTCTAGATATATATTGTTTTAATGTGTCGACAGACTGCACCAATAGCAATAGTTTTGACGAATTTTATTATACACTTAATAGCGGACTTGGCTGTGGTACTGTTGCTGCACCTTGCTATGTTGACGAGAGCAGTTTTACTTACCCGCCTGCAAATCCGCCAGCTAAACCAATTTTTAGCCCAAGAGTAGACTTGGCTAATTGTCCTAATTTATTTATTAATAATAATGATATAGCTAGCTGCGCGGCGCAGAATGCAGATAGCGAGATCTCACCATTTACCAGGAAGTTGATAATAGAAAATATTGATAATCTGACTAATCAAGACAGGCTCGGCAATAGTGGTGATACGAGACCAAACGGAATCAAGTTAACTTCGCTAGTGTGCATTAATGACCCTAATTGCATACCAGGAGACGACAAAGCCATCACTTTGGTTTATAATATATATAGATAATATGAGAAACAAAAATAAATTTAGAGGATTCACTGTTGGTCTCGCTGTTATTATTAGCTCAGCTATGCTTATAATATCTGTCTCTATTACTTCTGTACTTATAAGTGATATCAAGAATGCTTTGATCAATACTAATAGTGCTAAAGTTTATAATTTGGCTGAGACTGTGCTTACCTGTGCAGTGAGTATGGATAAAAATATAAGATATTATGGAGACAATAACTCTGCTGAAATCGAGGACTTGGGAGGAATATTTCCTAAGAATATGAAGATCTTTGATCAGACAG
>JANNCJ010000082.1:0-4789 GCA_031386485.1 bacterium | reverse complement strand
TGGTAGACGTAAGCGACTCAAAATCGCTCGGGGCAACCCATGAGAGTTCGAGTCTCTCCTTCGGCACACAAAAAAACGCCAGATACCTGGCGTAAAATTCAAGAGCGAAAGTCTTATTGGTTGCACACTCGGATTATTTCTGCTACAATCGCATTCTGGTTTTTACTGAGTTTTCTGTTTTTCAGTAAATGAGACATCAACTCCAATGTCTCTCCAACCATTTTAGAAGTTGGGTTATCGGATACGTTATGAAGTCGGTCAGCTAGCTTGATATACAGTGCATAACTACTGATACCAATCAACTTTTTCTTATGGTATTCTAGCTTGCCCACTTTCGCTATTTCCACATCATCGTTTGTAAGCTCTTGCACAAGAGTTGCTACAAGGGGCGTGAATTCTCGAGCAATAACTCCAAAAGTTAATTCAGTGTCTTCTAAGCAGTCGTGCATCAAAGCAGCACAAATAAGTTCTGAAAGATGTTTACTGTGCTTAAATGACGCAAGTATTAGCGATACAGTAAATGGGTGGTAAAAGTATGGGTCACCAGAACCATTTCGAAATTGGCCTTTGTGATACTTCTCAGAATACTTCAAAGCCTTGAGAACTAGTGCCACATTATTAATTACGTATCTCGACATAGAGCCTCCTTTAGTTGAAAATATAGGACTATTTATAGTATACATAAGTATTTAAAATATGTCAAATTGAATGAAAACAAATGAGAATCAAAATACCTTTATTGTACAAAGGCATTTTGGTAATAAAATCAAAACGAACCCCACTACACTTCCAACTTCACTGAAGTTACGCTGGACAAGAAAGTTACGCGGGGCAAGCCCAAATCTTATGAAGCTTGATGGAATAGATGTACAACTCTGCCGTTCTTCTTAGTAAACATGCTACATGCTATCAAGATCAGATCAATAACGTACCAGATACCAAATCCTCCAAAGGTTATGAGCATAAGTATGCCAGTACCTATCTTACCTACATAAAATCTATGTATACCAAAATATCCTAAGAAGAAAGCAAAGAGCATAACTACGAGCCACTCTTGATTAAATTCTTTATTATGATGCTCTTTATTATGATGTTCCGTATGTTTATTTTGTATTATTAGTGTAAATCTGTTAATATAATAATTATAACACCATTCTTCGCATAATGCTACGACTGGCAAGTGTCAAATATGAAAAGCAAAGTGATAATAATTGTGGGTCCAACAGCGAGTGGTAAGAGTGATTTCGCTGTAGAGTTAGCTCTTAAGATTAATGGCGAAATTATATCAGCTGACTCAAGACAAGTATATAACGGGCTTGATATGGGTAGTGGTAAGATTACAGAGCCTGAGATGAAGGGGGTGATGCATTATGGGCTCGGCGTAGCCGAGCCCATGTCCCACTTTACAGCTGCTAATTGGCTTAGCTATACAGAAGATAAAATGGAAGAAATTATAACCAAAAATAAAACTCCGATAATAGTTGGTGGCACTGGATTGTATATAGATGCTTTGATTTATGGTATTGAAGATAAGAGAGCCCCAGATTATGAGTTAAGAGAAATCTTAAAGAAATTAAGCAAAGAAGAACTACAAAATATAATCATCAATAAATGTAATGATATTAATAGTGGTTACTATGATAATTTAAATAATAGCGAAAAGAATAATAAAGAAAGACTAATTAGAAAAATTGAGACTTTAGATTTTGAAATAGAAAAGCACGCCAAGAAGCAAACTCTTGAGGTGAAGGGGCCTGCATTTAAAAGTATCAATACAAGAGAAATTAGAAAAGATTATGAATTTGAATTTATAATTATAGAAAGAAGTAAAGAGGAATTAAAAAGAAGAATAGATTTAAGACTAGAAAGGAGATTGGAAGTAAATAAGGACGGTGTAAATCCGCTCATAAATGAAGTCAAGAATATTATAGAAAAGCAAAATAATAGTGACGAGATAAAATCTTGGCTCATCAAGCTTGGGCTAGAGTACAAATATGTGACATTGTACCATGAGAATAAATTAACATATGAAGAAATGAAAAAAAATATTATTAATGAGAGTTTTAAATACGCAAAGAGGCAAATAACTTGGAATAAAAAGTATCCTCCTACGCTTAAAGCTACGAAGGACACAGTAAAGAATTGATGTTTGTGTATAACTAGTCTGTGTACAAATAATAAATATTATTTTGTTTATAAGTTATAATATAATTAACATGAAAAATAATTATGACATAATAACAATCGGAGATACTGTGGTCGATGCATTTATAAAATTATCAGAGGCGCATATAGAAGAAGCTGGTATCATGAATCATGAGGAGATGCAGCTCTGTATGCCCTTCGCCTCCAAGGTACCATATGAGTCAGTAACTATAATACCAGCCGTCGGCAATAGCGCTAACGCTGCCGTCTCCGCTTCACGGCTTGGACTGCGTGCAGCATTTGTCTCATTTGTAGGGAATGACGTCAATGGTCGAGAGTGCAAATTTGCTCTAGAGTGTGAGAATGTAGATACAGACTATCTGATTATGGAAAATGGTAAAATGACCAATTATCATTATGTACTCTGGTACAAAGATGAGCGCACCATACTCATTAAGCATGAGACATTTAAGGCCTATCTCCCTGACATCGGACGTCCAAAATGGATATACCTCTCTTCTCTTGGAGAGCACGCTAAGGAGTTACACAATGATGTAGTACGGTATCTAGTTAATAACCCTGAAGTCAAGCTGGCATTCCAACCTGGAACATATCAAATCAAAATGGGGTATGAGACTCTTAAAGAGTTATATAAAAGATGTGAATTCTACTGCGTGAATGTAGAAGAAGCACAGAAGATAC
The DNA here is from genome assembly GCA_031386485.1 of bacterium. GTDB lineage: Bacteria > Patescibacteriota > Minisyncoccia > Phycocordibacterales > UBA5272 > JAUPVO01. Next base: position 1,942 of record JANNCJ010000082.1, on the reverse strand, counting down.
TAAACTTAAAAGAAAAGGATGTCTCTCTACTCCTTAAGAGTCTGCAAGAACTCGGACCAAAGATAGTCTGCATTACTGATGGTAAAAATGGTTCTTATCTTAGACTTAATGACGAGAACTTCTTTATGCCTGTCTACCCTGATACTAAGCCGCCATATGAGAGGACAGGCGCTGGTGATGCCTTCGCCTCTACCTTTGTCTCATTCCTTGCTCTTAATTATAAGCCGCTCGAAGCCATCAAATACTCTCCGATTAACTCTATGAGTGTCGTGCAGTATGTGGGTGCTCAAAAGGGATTACTTACTAAAGCTCATCTCGAAAAGTTCCTTGAGTTAGCTCCTCCTAATTATTTCCCAATTAAGATATAAGCTGGCCATTTATTATTTGCTTAATCTCTAACTTATCGTTGATATCAGTGACTATGATATTTAATTTTACATCACTTTCTTTATGTATAGTTACACACTCATTAAGTCCGTCGTTATGACAATCAAAAATAATATTTGACTTAAGTATATGCATAGTATTCACATAATAATTATCCAAAACTTTGACATAAGTAAAGGTAAGACCATAATATCTATAAAGATCATCTAAAGTAACACCTTCAAAGTATAAATTTACATAACCAATAGGCACACTCTCATCATTAACTTTTATTTTTTTATTTTTAGAAAGAGTCTTTGCCTCATGCCCACCATCTTTGTGCTGCTCACTCGGATACCAAAAGCTAAGTCTGGTGATATTTTTAAAGTTTTCAAAATATTTTAAATAATTCATAATAATTATAACTTACTTATGAGATTAATCGCTTCGCCGTACACTCTCTCACTATTAAGACCATACTCTTTGTATAGTTGCTCTGTAGTACCTGACTGTCCAAATCTGCTCTCGACAGCTACTATTTTTATTAATGTTGGGTAATTTTGTGACAATATCTCAGAGACCATGCTGCCGAGCCCACCTTCTCTCTGATGTTCTTCGAGTGTTAATATCCTTTTATTATTTTTTGCAAAGCTTATTATTTGTTCTTGATCTTGACTTTTTATAGTATGAATATTAAGCACATTTACTTCTATCCCTTCATTATTTAATCTGAGTGCAGCCATTAAGGCTTCGTATATGATAGGGCCGGTAGCGATTATGCCAATCTTTTTGTGGCTTTCAACTTTACTTATATAGACTATCTCTCCTTTACCGATTTTTGGCTTATATGTCTCGTCAAAAATTAATGGAGTCTTCTCTCTGGTTAATCTTAAGTATACAGGGCCTTTAATCTCATAGGCCAGCATAGTCATTTGATAAGCTTCAAAATAGTCACATGGTAAGAGCACAGTAATATTTGGCATAGCTCTCATAATAGCAATATCCTCAAGAGCTTGATGGGTGCCTCCGTCAGGACCAACAGATAGTCCAGAGTGAGCGCCGACTATTATCACCTTCCTGTCGTTATAACAGATAGTGGTTCTGATTTGCTCGAGATTCCTCCCTGGGCTAAATACTGCATAGGACGCGATAAATGGTACGAAGCCCATACTCGCCATGCCACTCGCTACGCTAGCCATATTCTGCTCAGCTACACCCATCTCTACGAATCGCTCACTGTATGCATTCTTAAATTTATGCATCTGAGTACTCTCAGTAAGATCAGCACATAATGCGACCACATCCTCATGCATTTCTCCAAGCTTAAGAAGGGCGTCACCAAAGCCCTCTCTAGTTGCTCTCTTCTCCAAATTCTCTGATTTATTATTATATATATCTTTATTTAGCATATAATTATTAATTATTATTAAGCCTACCATAGAGTGTACGCATATCACTTATGGCTTCGTCATATTCTTTGCTATTAGGGGCTTTACCGTGCCACTTATAATCATTCTCTGCGGATCTAAAGCCTTTGCCTGGTATAGTGTTAGCTATAATTACAGTCGCCTTACTC
>JANNCJ010000075.1:0-8719 GCA_031386485.1 bacterium | reverse complement strand
ATCTGTGCTGGATTATGGAATTATCATTTGAAACAAGTATAGACTAATTATGAATAGTGACTTGAGTGTGATGTAAAAAGTTATTTGGGGACGGGTCTATTAGATAAGTCATATAGCTTTGGTAGCGTTATCATAAATACCGGCTCATTTTTTCTGAGCACAGTAAAATTTTCTCCTTTCTTAACTCTATTAATATACTTAGTTGTACTAAGCCTAAAATCTTTAAGGCTAATTATATTTGCTTCTTTTATCATAATTAAAGTATAACTTAAGGTAACCTTAAAGTCAACTTCATATATCTTACCAACTTCCACTTGACCCGCCGCCGCCGGAGGAGCCGCCGCCGCCACTAAAGCCGCCGGACGAGAATCCGCCAGAAGAGTAGCTACTCCCGCTACCCCAAGTATTGCTTCCAGGACCCCAATTACCACCGGCCCACCAATCAGCAGGACCGGACTTATTGCCTATCTTATGCTCTTTATAATTCTTAGATACAAAATAATCAAAAACAAAACCAAATATCACTATCAGAATTAGGAATAAGCTTGATATGACAAAGTAAAATATTATGGCCGCCAAAACGAAACCAAGAAGCCCACCTAACCACCAACTCTTTGTCCTCGCAAAGACTGATGTTATCCAGACAAAAAATATGAACATTAATAAAAATATAAATGGTATGGCTTGGCTAATAATAGTGCTCGCCTTAACCCAAAAAGCTTTATCGTCTAGTGCCTTACCATAGCTCTCACTACTTGTAATCTTAATCATCTCCTCTGCCGCATCCTTAATACCGATAGTGTAATTACCACTTTTAAAATTTGGAAGTAATATATTATCTCTTATATAATTACTCCGTCCGTCAGTGAGCACAGGCTCCAGCCCATAACCAACCTCAATACGCATGACCCTGTCATCTTTGGACACAAGTAGAAGTACCCCGTTATCATTCTTCTCAGTACCTGGCTTAATCTTTTCAAAAAGCTTCACAGCATAATGCTCTATATAGTCGCCGTCAATATTATTAACAGTAACTACCACTATTTGATTTGTGGTGCTAGCTGAGAATTGAATTAATTCATAGTTAAGACTTTGCTCTATATTATCATCAATAATATTAGCAAAGTCATTAACATAATTATTGACTACTAAGTCTTCTATTTTCTCAGCAAAAGAAAAGTTAAATATACAAAAGAAAAAAAGGAAAGGAAAGAAAAGAATTTTTAACTTCATATATTTTATTATTGGACCAAAAACTAGAGACTAGTAACCAGTAACTAAAAACTAAGTTCTGGTGCTATCTTAGGAGCATTTACTGCTTCACTGTTAGTTAAGTTATAATAAGATTTCTTTGCGAATCCAAACATATTAGCAAATAGATTGCCGGGGAATAATGTCACTGTATTATTATACTCTTTGACAACTTCATTATATCTTTGTCTCTCCACACTTATTCTATTCTCATTACCTTCGACATTAACTCCTGAGATAAGGCCACCAACGAGGTCTGGAGTTTTAAGATTAGCATAAGCTTCTCCGACGGCTGTTCTAGAAAGTAGTATGCCGTTAAGTGTGCCACCATAATTATTAGCAGCTGCGACTTGAGCTTCAGTGTCTCCGCTCGCTGCCGTGTAGATCTTACGAGCGTTAGTTATGAGCTCGAGAGCTTTAAGCTCATTGTTATTAGCTATTTTTACCCCTCCTATAGCTTGCTCTATACTGTCAAATCTTCTCTGCAGCACAGAGTCTACTTGCGCCCACTGCGTATCTACTTCATTTGTTAATCTGACCAAATTATTATATTTTCCCATTACATAAAAACCAATTATTAATATTGCTGCGACTAGAATTATAACCCAAGTATACTTTTTCATATTTTCTTGTGCTTCGTAGCTTTATGCGTAGAAGTATATCTAATTATAACACCTCTCTACTTTTATGCAATAGATTTAGAAAATCTTAGAATGCGATCCGATATTAATGCGGTGCAGCACTAGCTCATCTTCTATAATTTCATACACAAGTAAAATATCAGGAGCAATATGACATTCGCGAAAATTGAGTTTTAATCTTAGCATACATAGTCTACTCCTTATCTACGTCAGACCAAAAATCTCTAATGTCAGCATAAGTTTTGCTGCCAATTTTATCTTTAGATGCCTTTAAGATCTCATCTTCAAATTCTGGTGTATAGCCATTCTCTGTCACAATCTTCATCGGCAAAGTTTTGGTTATAATAATATTATTTAGAAATAGATTAAGAGCAGTGCTCATGTCTAATCCCATTTTGTTTAATAATCTTGTAGAATCTCTTTTCACTTTATCTGAAGTCCTAAAATTAATTACAGAATTCCTGCTCGTGTTTATAGGATTTTTATTGGTAATTAGAGTAGACATATGTTTATACAAATATTGTAATACAATGTATATACAAAGTCAAATTAAAATTTATCCAATTAATGCCCTTACTCTATCCTCTATCGGTGGATGGGTCATAAAGAATCTTTGCATAAATGATTGGGCTCTAGCTCCGCCAAACGGGCAAGAGATATATAGATGAGCAGTCGCTGGGGCCGCGTGCTGCAAAGGCTGCTTAAAGCCTCCAATCTTTTGTAATGCTGATGCGAGCGCCTCTGGATGCTCAGTGAGTAATGCACTACCGGCATCAGCCATGAACTCTCTCCTCCTGCTTATGGCACTCTGTATAAATAGTGATACAAGTGGAAGCAAGACATTACCAAGCACCACGACTATCATAAGTAAGACGTTGTTACCACCTTCTCTATCTTTACTCATACTTGCAAAAGCTGCCATACTCGCGATGCTTGATAGCACAGCAGACATGGTGACGACAATAGTCATAACTAACATGTCCCTATTCTTAATATGAGTTATCTCGTGGGCCATCACTCCCTCTATCTCCCCGCGATCAAGCATAGCGAGTAGACCAGTGGTCGCAGCTACGCTCGCGCTATTCCTACCTCTCCCAGTGGCAAAAGCGTTAGGTGCTGGGTCATTGATTATATATACTTCTGGCTTTTTAATACCATCCTTAGCAGCTATATCCTCAATAATTTTATGTAGCTCAGAATACTTTTCTGGATCAGCTTTAACTGCTCCGCTCATCTTAAGCGCAATAAGAGGCCCAGCAAAATAAGAAATAAAATTTTGCCCTATAGCTATAACGAGCGCCATGGTGATATATGAAGGGTTACCTGTAGCCGTAGCTATTAAGAATCCTAGCGCCGTGATGATGCCTGTCATCACGCCCATTATTAATATTGTTTTAAAAGCGTTCTTGTTACTCTCGTCTACAAATTTTGTTTTGTTCATTATCTTTATATATTACAGGAAAGATAATTAAAGTCAAGCAGAAAAATATGAAATTACTATTGACACACACTTATTTTGGGTTATGACATATACCCTTGCCAAATAGACCTTATTTATCGAGGCTTTTCTACCTAATATTTCAAAATTTTGGTCTCGTTTTAATATAAGAGTTTAAATGTTATAATTAAAATGATATGAGACATGATGTCTTGTAGACTGATCTTTGCTTTTGAGAAAGGACTGTATATGGCAATGCCTATACACATACATACACCGTACGAAGACTTATTGCGCCATGTGCTGAAGTACGGCGTCGACAAGAGCGACCGTACCGGCACTGGCACGCAAAGCGTGTTCGGCCACCAGATGCGCTTCGACCTGCGCCAGGGCTTCCCGCTGATCACCACCAAGAAAGTGTTCCTGAAAGCCATCGTGCTGGAGCTGCTGTGGTTCCTGCGCGGCGACAGCAACGCGCGCTGGCTGCAGGAGCGCGGTGTGACCATCTGGGACGAGTGGGCAAAACCCGACGGCGACCTGGGGCCGGTGTACGGCGTGCAGTGGCGCAGCTGGCCCACACCCGACGGCGGGCACATCGACCAGATTGCCGAAGTCGTCATGCAGCTGAAAACCAACCCCGACAGCCGCCGCATCATCGTCAGCGCCTGGAACGTGGCCGAGCTGGGCAAGATGGCCCTGCTGCCCTGCCATGCCTTCTTCCAGTTCTACGTGGCTGATGGTGTGCTCAGTTGTCAGCTCTATCAGCGCAGCGCCGACCTCTTTCTTGGAGTGCCGTTCAACATCGCGAGCTACGCGCTCTTAACTCACATGCTGGCGCAGCAGTGCGACCTCGAGGTCGGCGACTTCATCTGGACCGGCGGAGACTGTCACATCTACGCTAATCACCGCGAGCAGGTGCAGCTTCAGCTGTCGCGCCAGCCACGCGCCTATCCGCAGCTGCGCTTGCTGCGCCGCCCGCCTTCCATCCTCGACTATGCCTACGAGGACTTCGTCGTCGAGGGCTACGACCCGCACCCTGCCATTAAGGCACCAGTTGCTGTGTAATATGCACAACAACAAACCCCTCTTCATATAGTGCGAAGGGGGATGTTTTTATTTTACCAGACTAAATTATCTCTTAATTTCTCATTTAGCTTATTCACTCTGTCTTCCCTGTTTCCCGAAAGTACAAAAATTTTAATTTTATAAGTTTCTACAAGATGAAAGAGGAATGATACGAACACACTATTTGTCTCGTCTATAAAATCAACATCAATGTCACGCATCTCGTCATCGACTAGCTTAACAGCAACGGTGGTTGGGATTAAAACATATAAGTCTACAAATTTCAAATTATTTATTACTCTCAGCTTAAGATTATCAATATAATCTTTGCTTATATTACCCTTCTTGTATGCAATATAACTATAAACATAATTATCTATTATAGAGCGGTCAAAAATAATATTTTCATTTTTATTTTCTCTTATTACATTTTCAAAAAACTTAGCGATAAGCTCTTGAGATTTTTCTGTTGTCTTTTGATTCACTTCCAAATTATTTTCTGCTACAACATCTCTGTAAGTTTCACTTGGACAAAAGTACTCAGAATGAGAATTTATAAAATCATCTATAAAAGTAGACTTACCGGTATTTTGTGGACCTATAATTGCAATTCTCATAATGTCTAAATCTTAACATGTAAATATATTTTTAAAAATCTTGACATTAGTATATAATGCAATTATGAATATAGAAGAAATAAAAAATAAATATAAACACTTAGACATTAATGATGGTCCTCTAGGTGACGCTTATAGAGATGGCGTGGATATTGTTGAGAGGAATAATGTGGCCTGCATTATCAAGCATCCGAGTGAAGAGAAGTATCTGCTATCATTCTGGAAAAAGGTGGACTGGGTTGGATTCTTAACCGGAGGAATAGAAGCTGGTGAAAGTCTAGAGGAGACAGTCAAGAAAGAAGTGATGGAAGAAAGTGGCTATAAAAATATTAAGAGTATTGCAGACTTACACTTCGCATCTCACGGCCTATTTTATCATGTGGTTAAAAATCAAAACAGACTCGCTCACTACAACTTAGTGTTAGTTGAGTTAGACAATCTTGAGCAAGATGAGGTGAACAATGAAGAAAAGGAGATATGTGATTTCATTTGGATAGCAAAGGATGAAGTCATGAATAATTTAAAAAGAAATGATATGAAGTTTTTGTGGGAGTATTATCTAAATAGTTCAAAATAAGTCATACTTTTATTTTGAAATTACTTATGCTATTATAAATAAGATTGATTTTAAACACTCAACTTTAGAAAGACTTATCACCATGTCACTTCTTGCTGATTGGCAGATCGTCGACTACGTACGCAAGTACCGCATGATCGAGCCCTTCGAACCAAAACAGATACGTGAACGCAGAGAGATTCGTGGTGGAGAGATCTGCGTAGACAAAGCTATCAGTTACGGCACCAGTAGCTACGGCTATGACATTCGGTGCGGATCCGAGTTCAAGGTCTTCACAAACGTCTTTAGTACGATAGTTGATCCGAAAGACTTCGATGATAAAAGTTTTGTTGATTGGAATGCTGATGACCATAACGGGGTTTGCATTATTCCACCAAACAGCTTTGCTCTCGCGCGGACTGTCGAGCACTTCCGCATTCCGCGCAACCTGCTCACCATCTGTCTCGGGAAGAGCACCTATGCACGCTGCGGCATCATCGTCAACGTGACACCGTTTGAGCCCGAGTGGGAAGGTTACGTGACGCTGGAATTTAGCAACACGACACCGCTTCCGGCCAAGATCTATGCCGGCGAGGGTTGTGCCCAGGTGCTGTTCTTCGAAGGTAGCGCGGTCTGTGAGACCAGCTACAAGGACCGTGGTGGCAAGTACCAGGGCCAAGTTGGTGTAACTTTGCCCAAAGCTTGACGCGATTCATGGCGCTGCTCCTCCGAAGCAGCGCCATTTTATTTTATAGGCAAAAGCAAATCATGAATAAAACTAAAACTGATTTACGACACGTAGGTCGCCGTTATAGAGTAAGCGCACATCGTCGAGGCCGTACTTAAGCATTATCATCCTATCTATACCGCAGCCGAAAGCAAAGCCACGAATGCTACCGGGATCTATACCACATGCCTTGAGCACATTTGGATGTACCATACCTGCCCCGCCAAGCTCTATCCAGCCAGTACTTTTACAAAGACTGCAGCCTTTACCCTCACATTTAAAACACTCCATATCTACCTCATTCCCTGGCTCAACAAATGGGAAGTATGAAGAGCGCAATCTAATTTTTAAATCTTTACCAAAAAATTCTGAGAAAAATTTCTCCGTGACTCCGATCATCATTGCGAGACTAGCGTCTCCTCCCACATATAGCATCTCAACTTGATGAAACTGCGCCTCGTGTGTCGCATCTGTCGCCTCATTCCTATAGACTTTACCAGGGGCACACATCGCGAGGGGGAATTCTCTCTTCTCACTTACCCATTTCTCCATAGTTCTTATCTGCACATTAGAAGTGTGGGTGCGGAGTACAAAGCCAGATGCAGGCCTCGTCCTTTGGTCACCACCCCTTCCGCCTTCGGCACCTTCCCCATGGGAAGGACTTGAATCCGAGGTGTCTATCCCCTTCCTATGGGGAAGGGTTAGGGTAGGGGTTTGGGCCACAGTCTCAATCCAAAATGTATCTTGCATATCGCGCGCCGGATGATCCTTAGGCACATTAAGCGCGTCAAAGTTATGCCACTCATCCTCAAGCTCAGGACCCTCATTAATATCAAATCCCATGTTAATAAATATACGGCTAATGTCATTGATCGCGAGACTGATAGGGTGCATATGACCACTCTTAATATTAACATCATTTACTAAATTATTCATATAAAAAGTATAACATAAAATATTCCAAAATAAAAAAACGCCCGCATCATGCGGGACATAGCAAGTTAGTATGTGACTCACTCATCGATGATAGCTGTTATGCATATTTGCAGCAGCGATGAGATGGGTATGATCATAAAAGTTTGTATTCGGGCCTCCCGTCGTAGTGTAATATCCAACACGTCTAATGCTATTGTAATCTAGGCCATGGAGAGCAGCAACCAAAAGTTCAGAGGTCCAATCGTAGATTCGGTAGCGAGATATATTGTCTGGGGTTGCGAAGGATTCGCCATTCTGATAGACATATCCTCCTTCAATCGTTGTCGCACCTTTCACGTTTCTAGGATGTAGGCGTACAACAAACAAAAATCTACCTCCAGATATAGAGCTGATCAGTAAAGCTTTCTCTCTCACACTCCCAAGTTGAAGTACAGCACTTTGTGGCAGGATGCCACTAGGCGCCAAAAAATCCAAAAATTTAGAATAAGCCATTGGCTCACCTCTTAAGTTTGTAAGTCGAAATAAGTATAACATCCTTCTTTGCATAAAGCTACTAAAGGACAGGCGAAATAAATTAAAATAAAATTTGAATATAAAAAAACGCCTAGCATCGCTAGGTGTTGAATGGAGTGATGGGACATAAAGCATTTTGTTACTTCATGTCCCCTCGCCCCTGGGGGTTCCGGAGCCGAGTCAGGGGACTGGCTCCAGCTTTTTTGTCCTCTCCCGAAGCGGGTGCAGGAGGAAAGGCTGAAAGGGTAAGCGACAACGGAGGGAAGGTCCGCGGCTTATCCTTTCCGAGCTACCACAGGCGTCAGCAGGCATGCTGACGCGCGAAGCCGCTGAGTATTCGCTGCATCAGTTGCGCGACCTCTCATGCGGCCGATCTTGCCTGCGCCGACGTCAGGAGACGTGCAGCGTGCCGGCCGTCCAGCCCTTGAACATGCCCACCACCGTCGACGTGCCAGCCAGGTTTTCACTGTTGAAGGTGATCGCAGGCGATGCGTGCGGCTGCTGCAGGCCCTGGATGGCGCCGGTGATGACGTTCAGCTTGCGCGGGCCGCCGGCGTGGGGGCTGTGCGTGGTGCCGACCTTGCAGGCGCCGTTCTTGTCCAGGATGTCGGTGTGCTCGAAGTTCTTCACGGCCGCGGTGGCCACAGGATTCAGCATATGGGCCAGTGCGGCCAGCTGGAAGCGTTTCGTCATGGATAACTCCTTCAGGTTGAGGTGCCGGGTTTGAGTCCGGCGATGAACTCACTCAGGATGCTGATCAATGTGCTTGCGCCCACGATCTTCATCACGAGCTTAAGGAGAGTATAGCACAATATAAATAATTTTGTCAAGTGTTAGCCTTACCCACCACGGAATGATACCCAAATAAAATACAATTCTAATACAAAAGAAGCCCGAAATGGGCTTCCTAAGTACTTTAGTATATAGCATACTTAGTTTGTATGAACATTAATATGAAAGATACTAAGAATATCA
>JANNCJ010000057.1:0-2494 GCA_031386485.1 bacterium | reverse complement strand
TTTTAAAAAATAATTAATTATTTTAAAAATATATAAATTAATAAGCACACTTATAAGATGTTTGGTTAGTTATATAAGTCTTATAAATATATATATTTATTACTATTAACGTAATTAACAAGCCTATTAATATAATAATATTTAATATATATAATAAGTATGTTACTATCTAATAAGTAACTAGAAAGTATTATTTTAAAATAAAAATAAATATGAAATTCAAAACAATTAATAAAGACCTTCTTAAAAGTCTCAATTATATGAGTAAGATTGCTGTTAAGAATAATATTAATCCTATTTTTGAATGTGTATTTATAAAAGTCGAAGATCATAATCTAATATTACGAGCAACTAATCTAGAGATAATTATAGAAAAGTCTATTAATATAAAAGGTATACTTAACGGACAAGTCTTGATTAAAGTTGGAATATTACAAAAAATATTACAAAATATTGATCCAAGCGACACCCTAGATATAGAGCTTGAGGGTAATATACTTAAGATAATTAGTAATAAGAATGAATTCGAATTTGAAATATTAAGTGCTAGTGAGGATTTACCTAATGTGCCAGACGGAGTCGAAGAGCTTTTTAATATCAAAAGTTATAATTTTTCTAATAATATTAAGTCTGTAATATTTTGTGCTAGTAAAAGTGATATTAAGCCAGAAATATCAAGTGTGTATGTGTATAAAAAAGATGATGCTATGTATTATGTATCTACCGATTCTTATAGATTAGCTGAGAAAATAGAGTATGTAGAAAATAATAAACAATTTAGTCTAATTCTCCCATATAAAAATCTAATTAATATTTTAAGTATTATTGATGACATGGATGAAGAGTTAAGCTTTATAAGCTATAACGATGGACTGATTATCAAAGGTAGTGACATTTCTATTGCTATGCGTGTGGTGAATGGAAATTATCCTGATTATAAACAGCTTTTTCCTAGAGAATTTAATTTTAAAATAAATGTTAAGAGAGAAGAAATACAAAAAGCACTACAGATATCAAATATATTAACCTCACAATATAATTTTTGTGAATTCAAATTAGATAGTGATAAAGAAGAGTTGATATTAAAATCCAAAGAAAAAGGAATAGGTAATAGTAAAAGTGTAGTAAAATATGAGAAGTTAGAGGGAGAGATAGAAGATTTTGATATTAATTATAATAGCGTCTATTTTTATGAAGGTATACAAAAAATATCAAGTAACAATATAACATTTTCTTATACAGTACCAAATAAACCACTATTTATAAAGAGCGAAGATAACAATTCCTTCACCTATCTCCTTATGCCGCTTAATAGGTAAAGTTAAAATTAATACCAATCTCTCGGATCATTATCAGTAAAGGCAATGTCTAAATCCTCCTCTTCACCAACAATTATTATTTCCTCCTCCTCAATTTCTATAAAATCATCATCAACAACACCCTCTAAGGCGTCGGGGTTAAGTGTGTCATCTAATTTTTCTACTTCTTCTTCCATATTTAAAGTTCTAAGTAAAATACAATTTATCAGATATTACAAAAAATTGCAAGTTTTATTTAAAATATATATAAAATATTAATTCGTAGAGGATTAGTCTTCTGCGAAAAAATTTCTCTGTCTGCCTCGAAGAATAATTATTTGTTGGTGTTTTATAATATTAAAATTATTTTTTTATATGAGATATTCCAGACTCTGTGATACTCCTACCTTTAGTAGTCTTCTCGATAAAACCAAGCTGTATAAGATAAGGCTCTATCACATCCTCGAGCGTGCCAGCTTCTTCTGATAAGGCTGCTGAGAGAGTAGATAATCCGACTGGTCCGCCATTAAATTTATTCTGTATCACACTCAAGTAATCCCTTTCTATTTTACCAAGACCTATCTCATCTATCTCAAGCATCTCTAGAGCCTTGAGTACAATGCTCGGTGTTATCTCTACTTTATGGACTTCACTATAGTCACGTACACGCTTGAGGTAAAAATTGGCAATTCTAGGGGTGCTCCTACATCTCTTTGCTATCTGTATCGCAGAGACCTCATCGATGCTTGTGGTGAGCATTTTAGCACTACGCATAACGATACTACACAGCTCATCCTCGTTATAATATTGTAATCTGTATGTACCACCAGAAAAGCGTGACCGTAGCGGTGAGGAGAGTAGTGATATGCGAGTAGTCGCAGCGATGAGGGTAAATGGAGGAAGATCTAATTGTATTGATCTTGCAGCCGGGCCTTTACCAATAATTATATCAAGTACCCCTGACTCCATAGCAGGATATAAAACCTCCTCTATTGTTTTATTAAGTCTATGTATCTCATCGATAAATAGTACATCACGCGGCTGGAGATTAGTAAGTATAGCTGCTAAGTCACCAACTTTGGTAAGAGTGGGGCCTGAGGTTATCTTAAGATTAGAGTTAAGAGTCTTAGCTATAATATGCGCGAGTGTAGTCTTGCCAAGCCCCGGAGGACCATAGAGTAGTATATGCTCTGGAG
>JANNCJ010000050.1:0-13687 GCA_031386485.1 bacterium | reverse complement strand
TTGCTCCACTCCATGCTCCGCTCGCTATACAAGAGTTAGCGTTATTAGAGCTCCAAGTGAGAGTGATAGAGCTTCCTTCTTGTATGGTGCTAGATGAGGAAGTGAGAGTGAGGGTTGGAGCTGGGACTGGTATGATGGGAGCTTGGGTGACTGTGACATTGGTTGTACGAGATGTAGAGCCGCCAAGATTTGTACAAGTGAGAATATATGAGGCCGTGGTAGTTGGGGTAAAAGTCTGAGTACCATTAGTAGATTTAGACCCTGACCAAGAACCAGAAGCTAAGCATGAGTTAGCATTAGTAGAGCTCCAAGTGAGAGTGATAGAGCTTCCTTCTTGTATGGTGCTAGATGAGGAAGTGAGGGTGAGAGTTGGTACTGGGATAATAGGAGCTTGAGTTATTGTGACATTAGCTGTTTTGGAAGTGGAGCCACCTGTATTGGTGCAGGTAAGTGTGTAAGCAGATGTGGTGGTAGGTGAGAAGGTTTGAGTACCACTATTAGATTTAGATCCAGACCAGGCTCCGCTAGCATTACATGAGTTAGCATTAGTAGAGTTCCAAGTAAGAGTGATAGAGCTTCCTTCTTGTATGGTGCTAGATGAAGAAGTGAGAGTGAGTACGGGTATCGGTATGAGCGTTGGCTTAGTTACTATCACGTCTACTGTCTTACTGTTCTGTCCTCCTTCATTAGTACAAGTGAGTACATAGGATCCGGTGTTAGAAGGAGTGAGAGTTTGTGATCCAGAATTAGACTTAGCTCCTGACCAAGCTCCTGAAGCGCTGCAAGAGTTAGCATTAGTAGAGTTCCAAGTGAGAGTTGTACTACCACCTTCTTGTATGGTGCTAGATGAGGAGGTGAGAGTGAGTGCGGGTATTGGTATGAGTGTCGGCTTAGTTACTATCACGTCTACTGTCTTACTGTTCTGTCCACCAGAATTAGTACAAGTAAGTATATAAGAAGAAGTGAGTAATGGAGTTATGATTAAATTACCCGCCACACTCTTTGCTCCACTCCATGCTCCGCTCGCTATACAAGAGTTAGCGTTATTAGAGCTCCAAGTGAGAGTGATAGAGCTTCCTTCTTGTATGGTGCTAGATGAGGAAGTGAGAGTGAGGGTTGGAGCTGGTATGAGAGCTCGGGGTGAGCTGCTGTCTAAACCGTTAAAAACATTAATCGTACTCAAATCATTCTGCCTTACTCCTTCTGTCAAATTATAATAAACGAAAGAATTTTTCTGAGTTAAATCAACTTTGAATACTGAATCCGAGCCATCACCCAGACCGTAAGATCCTGAGCTTGTAGTGAGATTAGACTGTAGCACATTATTTGGCAATGTAATATTTTGGTCTGCTACACTATTTTTAGGTCTACTCTTTGTTGGTGATTTGTATTGTAGAGCTTCACTCACTATATAAGTTTGAGGCATGCCGTTTTTATATTGGTTAAAAATAGAAAGCTCATGAGGAGCATCTAAAGCAAGATCTTCTGTTACGGATCCATCTTTATTATCTGTCTTTAGGCTTACTATTATATAAATGAAAAAGATAATAGCGAGGCAATAAAAAACTACATTCCAAATAAACCTAATTATCATATTAATATGATAACATGAAATGTTTAAAAATTAACATATTTAATTTACAGCTTAACCTCTTCTAGTATTACTCTCTTATCCGCATTCTTAATGTTAAATGTATATCTGCCTATAACTCTCTCGTCTACGCTCTGTACTGTCACTCTCCACTTGCCCTCACTCATATTACTTTTGTATGTATAAGCTCTGTATCCTCCCTCTCTGCCTCCACTTATCTGATACGGTATCTTATTATATAGTACCCACTTTTTGCTACTCTCATTATAATATTCCCATCTGTGACTAATGGTAGTCGAGATGCTGGTAGGAGCGTGCACACTGGCATAAAAATAAACACCTCTATCCAAAAAGTAATTGTATGACTTAGGGTTAAAGATCCTATCAAATAAACTTTGTTTTTCTTTTGTGGCTAAGTAGTCGCTACCTTTTCTTGATACTACTTGATACACTCCGGAGTCTTTGAGCGCAAGCGGCACAGCGGGAAGTATTTTAAAAATAAATAAGCAGATAATTATTATTGTAATAATGAGAGATGTTATGATTTCCTTTTTATAAAATCTGAGCTTCATCTTGTTAATATATGCTAGGGTGTAGAAATATGAGACAAAGTACAAAAGAGTAACAACAAGACTAAGAATAAAAGCTTTATTGTTAACAGTGCCGACAAAAATTGGGACGAGAAATATAATAAAGAAAAATGAACCCAAAAAGTATAGTCCGGTATCAAATAAAAGCCTTATAGATCTTGACTTTATTAGCTCGTTGAGAAAAACGAAAACAATTAAGCCGATAATAATAGGTAAGGAGACAATATAGTCTGAGCTTCGGAAATAATATACAAAAACAAAAGAAAGTAGTGATCCTAAGAAAAATGAGGTAGCAAAATAGGAGTAACCGATATAAACTTCTTTCTTTTCACTTTGACTTTGTATAGAATAATATTCTCTTAGAATTATAGCTGCACCGACTGCTAGCATATAAATTATGCCAATAATCCAAGACGCTGATGTGTCTGGGCTCGGCAGTGTAGCAAAGTCGATCACAAATCCAAGTAAAAATATATAAGTACTCCAGTGTTTGATATTTTTAAGTCTATTATACATATGCTCCACTTTGCTTTTTACATTTCTTAGCATAGATCTATATTATAATTATGCACCCTTCTATATAGACCTCTTAACTTATTATATGCAAAGGAATTTATTGGCTTGCATAAAGTAAAAAAAGGTTTCCTGAAAATAGTAATTTTAGCATTTATTCCAAACAAATTTTCTTCTAGACTGGTTAATGTATGCAAATGTTTTACTCTCTCTCTACGAATACTATAATAGCTCTTGAATGCTTTTGAGATATTTTCATTATTATTTATAATCTGATTTGCTAGTACATATGCATCCTCAACAGCAACGGTTGTTCCCCACCCTAACATTGGGGTCTCGCCATGTGCAGCGTCACCAATAAGAGCTATATTATTTTTAATAAATTTAAATTGCTTTATCCTTCTAATCAAAGTAATAAGCTGAGGCTTATCAAAATTAAAGTGTCTAGATAATTCTTTTATCTTATTGTTCTCATCTTTTAATAAAGTATTAAATATATCTTGTACCGGTCTAGATATATCAATTTTACTTTTAGTTATGACTAAGGCAACCGATTCGTTTTTATCAACTGGCCAGTGCAATATACTCGTATCCTTTCCATATAGTCCAATCATCTTGTGATGAGACTCTTTTTTGAGCCATGTATAGATACCAGAGTATGCAACCTCAACTATTTTCTTATAAAAAAACTTACTCCTAACTATTGATTTAATTCCATCTGCTCCGATTATATATTCTGATTTTATCTCTTTATTATCTGAAAGTTTAATTATATAACTATTTTTATTCTTAATAATATCAATTACAGAATTACCGTATAAAATATTTTCAGTGTTAACTTTTTCTCTTATTTTTTTAACTAAAGTTTCTCTTTTAGTAGAATATACGGGGATGTCTAGATTTATATCAGCAACTTTATTCCCAGCATCGTAATAAATATCAAACTTATTAATTAACGGTATATTTAAGTCATCAATATTTATATTAATTTTAGACAAGCAATTCAAAAGACTGTCTTGAACCAAGATACCAAACCCAAGAGCGCTAGATGTAATAGGAGCTTGCTCAATAAGTAAATATTTTATATTATTTTGACTTAAATATGCTGACAAATACAAATCTGCAGGTCCAGCACCAACTATTACTATGTTGTGAACTTTTATCATACTTTTATTTCTTTACTATTTCTTTCCTACTATTATGCCTGAGCCTAAACACAACTATTTTTTTATCTTTCTCCTTTATTTTAAAGTATAGAGAGTAAGGAAAAACATTAAGACTAACTTTTCTGACATCGTCTTTGATTATTTTGTAGATATCTGGTGAATTTTTTAGATAAAAGGCCTTGCTATTTATTTCTTCTCTAAAACTTACACCAAGATCTTTATAGATCGATGCATACCACTCCGCTGCATCCAGGATCTCCTTTTCTGCTTTTTGTAATACCTTTATGGAATACATGGTTTTATATTTTCAGTAGTATTCGGTCTAGATCTGTAGCTAATCCATCTAAATCATATTTTTTATCCATTTGCACTATCTCTTCAAATTCTTTTTCTGATAATTCTGTCTCACCTCTCATATTGATAGAACTAAAAATCCCCTCTGCTATGGCTAACTGGTCTTTGGTATTTAATATTTTAATTTTTTCTATAATGTCTAACATGGTATTATTATACCACATCAACTAGTCGAGTGCTATGCATTTGTGGGTGCTGTGCACCGCGTAACTTTCTTGTCGGCCGTAACTTTGGTGAAGGCTGAAGTGAAGTGTGCGCGAACCAAGATTCGAACTTGGGACCGCTCGAGTATCAGTCGAGTGCTCTACCAGCTGAGCTATTCGCGCATGTGTGCTCATTATAACACAGAAATTTGAAAATATAAATAGCTGCTTAATGCTTGCAAAAACCTCATTTACAAAAGACAATTCCCATATATGGTAGTGGTAAATTATAAAAATAATTATCATTTATATTTCTTCTTATAAGTGCGGTCTCTCTAGACTTGCGACTCACTAGACTAGAAGCTAGGCATAGCTTGCCTGCGCCAACTTTATTTTTAATACTATTAATAATACCACTCAAATCTTTTTCTTCCCTTTTATTTTGGACCAATAAGTCTAAGAGTGATGACTCTATTTGATTTACTTTTTTAAGATTTAGCATGCTCACACCTGTTTTCTTATATTTATTCTTAGTGTCATATACTCTCTCGTAAACATCACAAGCTTCTCTTATTAAAACTCTGACATCTCTGGTATACTCTTTTAATTTAATTTTTATACCTATGGTCTTACTATACTCTAGGCTCTTAGTGTGAGTCTTAAGGAATATTATAAACTCATTAGTGTAGAGATCAAGCGTACTCAGTCTCTCAGCTGCTTGCTCAATATTACGACTAAGCTCGGAGAATACATAGCTCTTATCATTTGTAATATTGGTAAATGATCTGGTGGCCTGCAGACTCTTAAGATCTTTACTCTCTTTTATAATGCCCAATCTATTATCCCATCTGAGCTCATGATAAAGCTCCATTATATTTTTGTTAAAATATTTATCGAGTAGCTTTATATCATAATTTACAAAGTCATCGATAGTTATAATGCCTAGAGACTCAAGACTCTTCTTAGTCGCCAGCCCTATGCCCCAGATCTCGCTCACACTTTTGATTTTATAAATTCTGAGCAACTCTTCCTCGTCTAGAAAAAAGCAAAGCCCGTCTGGCTTATTATGCTTAGAGGCGAGCTTAGCTGTGACTTTGCTATATGATATACCAAAGCTATAAGTGATACCAGTCTCCATCTTAACTCTTCTTTTTAAATTTGAAAAAAATTCTTCCAGATTTATATTTTTAAAATAATCTGACGGGAAAGACATAAAGCATTCGTCCACGCTATAAGCTTCTACCTCACTCGTATACTCAGTGAGTATAGAGTATAGCATATGAGAATATTTCAGATAAAGATCAAAGTGTGACTGCAAGACGACTACACTCTTATATTCTTTTCTTATTTTAAAAATTGGATCACCTCTCTTTATTCCTATTCTCTTAGCTTCATAGCTAAGAGCTGTGACTATACCTCTCTCCTCACCCACTACCACAGAGAGACCTGCGAGCTCAGGCCTCCTCGCCACCTCACAAGCTACGAAGAAGGCGTCACCATCAATATGTACGAATATTTTATCTCTATTCATAATATTTTAATTATATTTACGGACTACAGCTTTTAATACAGCTTGCACGCTCATCTCACCTGTCGGATAGATATTCTTATACTCACTATTAGCTGGCTCCAAATAATATTTATCATTCTTATCTTTTCTCAAATATTTTAAAGTAAAAGCATTGTCTACATTAGCTACCACTATCTCTCCAACCTTAGCCTCATTCTTACGCTCGACTATTATCATGTCACCGTCTAATATACCAGCATCTCGCATAGAGTCGCCGCTGACTTTCAGCATAAAGCTCGCTTGCTTATTCTCTATCACATAGTCGTCGAGAGAAATGTTGCTTATCAACTGCTCGTCCGCAGGGGTCGGGAATCCCGCCTCTACATGACCGAGCAGCTTAAGGCTAACTAAGATATTATTCTTAAATATTATCTTACCCTTATCGTCTCTGCTTAACAATTTATATCTGACAAGATCAGCGACTACACTATAAGCCGACTGCTTAGACTTATAACCAAGTAGCTTAGCCATCTCAGAGTAGCTCGGTGCTCTCATTTTACTTTTATAGAATTTTACCAGCTTCTCATATTTATTTTTGAGCTTTTTATCCATAGATTTATATATACTATATACACTCACATTATAACAAACGTTCGTTCATAATGCAATCTCAAAACCGCACCCCAAGGGCATAACAAAATAGCTATATATAGTATGGCTCTTTTGTACTAAATTCTAAAACCAAATCCCACTTCGTTAAAACTACGCGGGACACAGCGAAAACAAATACTACGCTAAGCTGAATTTAATTTTTTATAATTATCTACAAATGTTTTCCATTCTGCAACTGTCATTATAACTTTATTTTCTGGCTCATCAATTTTATAGTACTCAACTATACCTCCTGGAAGAAAAGTTACTCTATAATTTTTAAATAATTGTTTGGTATTATGATCGAGAAAGGCATTGAAATCTTTTGCGGTATTTAATTTTATCTGTCTGCGTCTTTGAGCCTCTTCTAACGCTTTTAGTTCTTCACTTTTATTTGCGAACTGATCTGGTCCGAATTCGTTCATGTTATTCTCTTATACCATCAAGATTAATATCGTAGAGCATAGCCTCGCTAACTAACTTGTAGTCTGTGATCTCATCCTTGGTGAACCACAAATTGACTTCTCTGTCATATGCACCCTCACCGTCGGCTGGATCAGTACAATGTATTAGATTACGCATACCCCTTGATCCGTCTACGTCACAAATATAATAACTATCAAGCGCATAATCACCTCTTATAGTACCAGTGTCCGCAGTAGTCGGCTCTGTGCCGCCCACTAATCTCTTGACAACTGCCTGAGCGCTGTTACCCTCTATAACGAGAGAGACCACAGGTCCTGCACACATATAATGCACCATGGCTCTGATGATATCCTTGCCATACTCTATCGCCGCTTTGTCTATAGTATAACCTAAACTCTTCTTGTTCTCCATAATCTTGATACCCTTCTTCTCATACCAGGCGTCATCCTTGTTATAATGATCCCAAAGTGTAGCCTCATTAACCATATGCATCTTCATAGCCACCATCTTAAGCCCTATACGTTCGAATCTTTTGATAATCTCACCGACTAGTCCGCGCTGCACAGCGTCTGGCTTAAGAATTATAAATGTTCTTTCTTTTTTTGGATGCATATATTTTGTTATTATGTTAATTATTAGATTTAATTATAACATAGATTAGTCGCAAAATAAATATTGCCTGATAGATAAATTTATAGTATGATTAATAAATGAAAAACAAAACAAATATCTCTGGATTCCCAGAGTGGTCACCCAACCAAATACAATTTGAAAAGAAATGTAAAGAAATAATTGAAAATAATTTTGCTACTCTTGGATATATTCCGCTCGTGACTAGCAGCGTAGAGCTGGTGAGTACTTTAACTGGTCTTGGGACTGATGACAAAGAGATATATACGCTCAGTCGACTTAATTATGATGGCGATAATGAGGAGAAAAAGTATGCGCTCCACTTTGATCTTACAGTACCTCTTGCTAGATATATAACTCAAAGAGAACGCGACCTAACTTTCCCTTTTAAAAGATATCAAATACAAAATAGCTGGCGAGGCGAGACTCCGGCGGCCGGTAGATATAGAGAATTCACCCAATGTGATGCAGATATAATAGGCAGGAGCACACTTCCTCTTAGCTATGATGCAGAGCTTGTGTATTTGATAGACAAAATTTTTAGCGATCTTAAGCTGGGTAATTATATTATCAAAATTAGTAACCGGAAGATACTCTCTGGAATATTAAGTAATTATAATATCGAGGGAGAAGATATGAAGAAGATAATCAGACTTATAGACAAGAAAGATAAGATGCCCGCGGATAAATTTATCAGTGAGCTACACCTATCACTTATTGATAATATAGAATGCTATGAGATTATCAATAAATTAATCAAAAATAAAATAGATATTAATAATATAACTAACCTGATTGATGAGAGCCTTGGAGAGATATATAATGAGGGGATTAGAGAGCTTAATGAAGTCATAGAGACTGCTCTCGCCTACGGCTTAAGATCAAGTAATATTGAGATAGACCTATCTCTCGCGCGAGGACTAGCCTATTATACTGGTACCATAATTGAGACAAAACTTACTGATTATGATAATCTTGGATCTGTCTGCGGTGGTGGACGCTATGATAATCTGACAGAAAGTTTTGGAGGACCAAAACTCCCTGGGGTTGGTATATCAATAGGACTCACTCGTATGCTTGGATATATGTTTGAGCATGATTTGGTAAATCTTAGCAGCAGAGAGATGGCTGGTATACTAATAGCTAACATGGGCGATGATTATAAAGTGGAAGCCATAAGACTAGCTACAGAGCTAAGAGAGACGAATATATTATCCCATAATAAAATTATAATAGAAAATTACTTATTAGAGAAGAAGTTAGCAGATCAGATTACTTATGCGCTTAATAAAAATTATAAATATATAATAATTCTTGGTGATGAAGAGATAATGTCTGACAAGGTCACAATTAAGAATCTCGAAACGAGAGAGCAAGTGACAATAAAAAGAGAGGAAGCCTTTTCATATTTAATTTAAATAAATTTAATTATCTAATTATAGCTCCATACTTGGTAAGCTTATTATAAACTTTATCAGAGTAACTATTAACCTCTTCGTCAGTAAGGGTGCGATCGATAGCTTGATATATTAGTCTGTAAGCATAAGAGGTCTTACCGTCTTTGTTAAAACTATCAAATAGTGTGACACTAATACACAGATCTCCAGCATTGCTTCTTATGAGATTCTCTATCTCACCTACCTCACTCTTCTCTCCTATCCAGAAGGCAATATCTCTTACGATAAATGGCATGAGTGAGAAGCTCTTATATTTACCCTCCTCATTTTTCTCATAATTTATTATCCCATCCCTCATTTTAATCGAGTCAAAATCTGAGCCGCTTCTTATCACAGTCTCATAGATTAATGGCTTGTCCGATGTAACTTGGAAATGTAAATCAATACTCAGACTAGCTTTAATTATGCTAATAACTTCTTCTATTTCATTTGTAAAATTACTTTTCTTTTTGCCATCATCTATGCTGATAGCTAAATGCATTTCCTCTTTACCATTTATCCAGACATGCCCAAGCTCAAAGACTTTAATTATATTAGTATTTAGTAACGGCATATTCTGTATATTTTTATTAACACTTACAAGTAGCCCTTCTGACAAATTAGTACGCAGAAAGCTTTTGTCACTCGCTGATTTTAGAATTTTAATTTCTCCATTCTTAACAAGACTATAATTTATAACTTCAGAAAAATTATAAGAAAGCAACTTCTCTCTTATCAGACTACTCGCTTTGCTCCAACTATTCATGCTTCCCTTATCTTTAATCTCCGGCAGTATTCTTTCTAACTTTTCATAGCCATATATTCTACCAATTTCCTCTACTATATCCTCTCGGCAAAGTAAGTCTAGTCTTTTGTTATTTACAGTTACTGCATAGACATCGTTTTGCTTTAAGAATTTAAAATCAAGTCTACTCAGAATATTAACCAACTCTTCTTCTTTTATCTTAGAGCCAAGTATGTCATTGACTTCACTCAGACTAACTTCTATTTTATATACCTTCTTATCTTCTCCATTTGTATCTCCTGTATAAACTATATTCGCTTCCGGAATATGCTCTCTTATTAAGTCGAGTGTCATGCTTAGGCCTTCTATTACTAACTCACCAGACAATCCATTTTCAAATCTCTTACTAGCATCAGTCTTGATATTATGGCGCATACTACTCTTTCTTATTATCGTGGGTGTAAAATTAGCACTCTCAATAAAAATATTTACAGTCCCACTTGTAATACCTGAGTATTTACCGCCCTTAACTCCAGCGAGTCCGAGTACTTTATCTGTGTCCGCAATCACGAGATCAGAAAAGCTTAGCTTAAGGGATTTATCATCGAGCGTGATCAGCTCTTCACTCTCACCATCATATCTCACAACTATATCTCCATTAAGAATATCAGCATCATAGGCATGCATAGGCTTGTTGATTGAGTATTGCACATAATTAGTGATATCAACAATATTATTTATACTTCTCTCTCCAATCGCTTCCAATCTTCTTTTTATAATTTCGGGAGAGTCTCCCACTTTTATGTTAGTTATATATGCATAAGCAAATCTAGAGCAAGCTTCCTTTTCTTTTATGCTCACATCAATTCTAATTTGGCCACTAGGCATAATATCTTCTTTATCATGCGAATTTTCTAAATACTTACTTTTACTAAAGTCATAATACTTGCGTTTAAGATCAAGACATGCCGCCAGCTCATGCGCCATATAGTAGTGAGAGAGTGCGTCGTGAGCTCGATTAGGTAAGACTTTAATGTCATAAATGGTGTCATTAATTTCTTCACCGTCGATAGTGTACAGCTTATTTTCTACTCCCTCGACTTCAAAAGCTTTAAGATTAAGAGTCTCGACCACTACTTTTGGATCTGGGAGCTCGTCTTCCAGATAATCTTGTAGCCATTTGTGTGAATATTTCATATATACATATTAGCATAAAAATGGGTAAAAATAAATTAGGAATTTACAAGCTCATGATATAATTAATGATATAATAATTCACATATGCTTAGCTTACACCTTATTATTTTAGCTTATACTTTTCTTTTTGTTTTACTTACTAACTTTGCCATTAACTCACTCGTCTCAGTAATTAGTATATTAAAAAAGAATAATAGCATAGCAGATATATTTTATCCATTTATGTTTATCCTGCCAACTTTGGCTGCTACATATTTTTATAACAATATTATCAATGATAGTCTAAGCATAAATATGTGGACTTTATTCCCACTACTACTACAGATTATGATAATGGTCTGGGGCGTGAGACTGTCTTATAGAATATATAATAAGAATAAGGGGAGAGCGGAAGACAAAAGATATGCTGTATGGAGAAAATCTTGGATGGCAAAAGGTAATTTATATTTTTATATTCGTTCGTATTTACAAATATATTTATTACAAGCCATAATAGCAAGTGTCATTGTCTTACCCGCTGTCTACTTTATAATCTATTCTAGTAATGCATTTCCTTTTACAACTAATTCTTTATTATTAATTCTTCTTGGCTTTATATTATATAAAATTGGTTTCTATTTTGAATTTTTTGGAGACAGGCAGCTGGACGAATTCCTCCATGACAAAAAGCGTAAAAGTGAAGAGAAAATAATGATGACTGGCCTCTGGAAATATACAAGGCATCCAAATTATTTTGGTGAAGCTTCTATTTGGTGGGGATTATTCCTCATATCTATCTCTAACATAATAACAACTTCGAGCCTTAACTCACTTCTTCTTTTTACTTTACTGATTTCTTCTCCGATACTTATTAACGCTTTGCTTAGATTCGTAAGTGGTGTGCCAATGCTTGAGAAATATTGGGATAATAATAAGGACTTAGAGATAAGAGAGATCTGGAAGGATTATAAAAGTAAAACAAATGCCATGTGGCCCAGAATTTTCTAAAATTTAAGATATAAAACTAAAACTCACATATCATGTGAGTTTTAGTCTTAAAAGATTTTTTGTCTCTCTTTTATTTCTTGTCGTCTTTTTTAAATGGAACACCAATCTCTTCGAAGAATCTGGTCGCAGTCTTTTTATCCTTAGCAGTAGTCACGATTGTGACAGCCATACCAAAGACATCCTTGAGCTCCTCATCCTTGATCTCAGGGAATATAGTATGCTCTTTGATACCAAAAGTAATATTACCAATATCATCGACTGAGGTCTTTTTGATTCCTCTAAAGTCCTTAGTACGAGGAAGAGCTACATACACTACTTTATCTAAAAAGTCATACATACGAGCGCCTCGCAGTGTGACCGAGACTCCGATCTGATCTCCTTCTCTAACCTTAAAGCTCGCAACTGATTGCTTAGCTTTACGAAGTACTGGTTTCTGACCTGTGATCTTAGATAGTCTGTCTACTACTAGCTCATTCTTTTTCCTATCAACTTTCATCATTCTGCCTGTTGCTACTGCTACAGAGACTTTGACTATTTTTGGGCTAGCGAGTCTATTAGTTACGCCAAATTCTTTTTTAAAAATCTCATAAGAGTCTATTGCTCTTTCTTTTACATTTTTCATAACTATATTATATATATTATCTGATACGCATGATTGGGTAGGTACAGACCCCTTCCGCCCTACGGGCACCTTCCCCAGGGGAAGGACTTGATACACTGGGACCAGTGCTTCCATTGGGGAAGCTCCGCGAAGTGGTGAAGGGGTTTGGGTCTCTACTTATACATCACGTATATGCTACTTTATTAATATTAAAGCTAAACTTTTATCTTTTTGTTAGTTCTTTAATTTATAGTATAATAACATAAATTATAAGTTTTTGCTAGTTGATGTGTTGCATATTGTCTAGGATCATGTATAATTAATATATAACCAATAAAAAATATATGCAACCAACTGATAAACCTGTTAGCAACGAAAGTGTTGCTGCGCCAAAATCATATGGGAGGGGGGGTCTACGTGACAGAATGGAAAGTACGGCTGGTTTATGGCCAAGTCTGTCGCAAAACAAGAAAAGATATTTTGAAGATCTATTTAATCGTGCAGGCTGCAATTTAGAGCAGTTTATAGCCGCTATCGAAAATCCAAGTATTGTAGAAGACGATGCAGTAGAGGATATTACAAGGAAAATCGTGTTAATACTTTCTGGTCTATCGCTGGATTGGGACGAAAAAAAATCTAATACGCCCGATAAAGATAAGGCCAAAGAATACCAAGATACTATAAAAAATATCTGGGATAATATGTAATATTTCAACCTAGAAATAGATTATAAAAAAGACTATTCGTTAGTCAATTTTCCTTTTGAGATTATATATTAAGTACCAATATATCAAATCTAATACGTATTCTCATCTCTTTTTCGAATATCTTCTATAACAGCAATTTTGAAATTTTACTTAGATATTTATAAATTCTATCTGACATCTTTTTCGTAGTCTCTCATTATTCTTAAAAACTCAGCCATTGGTATACCGCCCTCCTTTTTGAAAGATAGTACTGACTTAGATTTTCTAAGATCTTCCATATCATCTTCTGTCGCTTCTGGTATATTAACCTTGTCCGTAAATAACTCCCATGTTACAATATATACATAACAAAATGTATATATTCACTAACATTATGGACATAAACAAAGTTTTAAATAATAAAAGAAGATCAATGGCACTCATTGGTATGAATAAAGAGA
>JANNCJ010000049.1:0-10516 GCA_031386485.1 bacterium | reverse complement strand
AGAATCTCTAGAAGAGCTGTGTATGAGGGAAAGTGATAACGAGTGTGCTACAAAATTACAAAAAGCTAAACAAAAATTATTTGAAAAATTCTAATTATGCTATACTGATTTGAGTATCATCTCGGGAGTGGAATATGCTGTGTTTTTATAAAGTCTTTAAGAAATTCAAAAATAACCTTGATTTACAAGGCTATTTTGATCAAATATTAGTGCCAACCGAGATGATTAAGCGCATTCCTCGCGGCATCGACCTCAGCTAATTGCTTACTCTTACCCCTACCATCCTTGACCAGCTTCTCTCCAAAATATATACCTACTACAAAAAGCTTGTCATGATCTGGACCACTCTCTTCTAAAACTTTATAAGTTGGCGTCGTCTGATGTTTGTCTTGGCACATCTCTTGTATCAAGCTCTTCGGATCTCTGTAACTTCCGCCTCCAATGATATCATCACTACTCACTAAGAGTGTTCTCATCACCCACTTGTTACAGGCATCATAGCCGAGATCTTGATACATCGCTCCTATAATAGCCTCATATGCATCAGCGAGTATAGACATACGTGCTCTCGTGATCTCAGTCTCCTTGGACTCACCTTTAGAAAGCTTAAGATATTTATTAATATCTAAATTAATAGCAACGCCTGATAGAGTGCCAGCATTCACTAGTGATGACCTGTACGAGGTCATATCTCCCTCAGGTAGAGTCGGATACTTGGCAAAAAGATAATCAGTTACGATCAGCTCGAGTACTGCGTCTCCCAAAAATTCTAATCTCTCATTATGCCCTGACTTATATTTAGGGTTCTCATTGATAAAACTCCTATGGACTACAGCTTGCTCATAGAGATTTATATTTTTATATTTTACTTCCCATTTTTCTAATAATTCCTCCATATCTATTCTTTTATTTAAATTTACTTCTTTAGCTCACTCTTCATCTCTATAGCCTTAATAATTATAGGCTTTAGGTCTTTGTATATTTTGATCTTATCTAAATCATCAATATTAACCCAGACAGTAGCTAATATCTCATCGTCCTTATCACCATTAAATTCTTTCTTATCTGTATGCCCACTATAATATTTAATTATTTTGATTATATTACCCTTTTCTGGATGATGAGCTATGTATGAGTGCAGAGAGACAAGCTCTGTGCCTGCAGACTCTAATCCGAAGTCTCTCTTGGCAGCCTGCTCGGCTACTTTAATCTCATCCTCACCCTCAGGCAGATCGCTTCTCGGTAAAGTATAAGTTTTAAATTTGTCCATTAGCATAGCGACATGCATACTGCCAGCATCAGCACGCAGAAGTATCATGCCGGACTTATAGACTTTTTTAAGCTTCTTCTTAGGAGCGCCTGTCTCACTAATATCCATTTCTTTATAAACGGCTCCTAGTACACCGTTGACGAATTTGCCACTACTTTCTCCGCCAAATTCCTTGGCTACCTCGATAGCCTCATCAATAGCCACTTTAGGTGGTACATCATTGCTGCCACCAAAAAGCATCTCTGAGAGCCCGATGCGCAGCACATTCCTATCTACAATATTAATCTTATCTATAGGCCACTCTGGCGCAGCTTTGCCTATTATCTCATCTATGGTCGCTACTCTCTCTTGTACTATAGATAATAGATCAAGCGCAAAATCTTTGTCATACTTGCCTGGTGCGAGATAATCCATGTTGCGAATCAACATCTCTTTGGATGTTGCCAAAGGTAAATCAAAAGAAAAGTTCGTGTCTATCTCATACAGTGTCTGCATCAATACTTTTCTCGATTCATGCCTTATGCTCATATTTTTGTTTATTTTTTTGTAAAGAACTTAATTTGTTTATGCTACCTTGCTCTTAACCGTGAGAGCCTTTTTGCCTTTATAGTATCCACAAGCATCACAGGCTCGGTGTGGCCGCAGGACGGCGTTACACTCTTTGCAAGAGACCAAATTAAGCTCTTTTAATGCGTGATGTGAGCGTCTATTAGCTGTATGCGCTCTTGTATGTCTCATTCTTACTACCATAATTGTATTTGTTATTAGATAGTATTATACTATACTTCCCCGCTTTTTGCAAATCAAACTTAACTAAGCACTTGTCTCTCATATCTTGTTTCTCTTTATGATCAGAAGTTAAATTTTAACACAGGAATTCGTTTTTACACTTCACCCATTTATGTTACAATACTACTACGCTTACCACTTCGCTAAAGCTACGCGGCACAAGCAAGCTACGAAGTACAAGTAACAAATATGAATACAAATAACACAAATAAAGAATTAGAATATAAGCGCCACACTCTAGCACATGTGCTCGCTTATGTGTGCGAGAATAAATATGCTGGGTGCAAATTAACATTAGGCCCTGCTATTGATAACGGCTTCTACTACGACATAGACTTCATGGGTGATGCAAAGCCTAATATCGACGCCGATCTAAAAGAGATTACCAAAGAGATGCAAAAGATCTGTCGCCTTGGTGGTGAATTCACTCATGAGGTCGTGGATGTGAGTAGGGCTAGAGAGATATTTGCTGACAATAAATATAAATTAGAATTAATAGATGAGATAGTAAGTAGGAGCGAAGAGATTACCCTCTACACTATTAATTTTGCTTCTGCATCCAACACCCTCTCCTTGGGAGAGGGCCGGGGTGAGGCCAAGACTTTCACCGATCTCTGTCGTGGCGGCCACTGCGAACATTTGTCTGACATAGCAGAAGGTAGCTTTAAAATATCTAAATTAGCTGGGGCTTACTGGCGCGGCGATGAGAAGCGCGATCAGCTCACGCGTATATATGGACTTGCATTTGAAAGTAAAGAAGAGTTAGAAAGTTATGAGAAACAAATAGAAGAAGCAAAAAAGAGAGATCATAGGGTGCTCGGTAAAGAGCTCGGACTATTTATATTTTCTGATCTTGTCGGTCCCGGCCTCCCACTTTGGACACCAAGAGGGACAATTATGCGTAAGCAAATTGATAACTTTGTACAAGAGTTACGATCAGAATACAATTACGAGCAAGTTAGCATCCCTCACATAACTAAAAGTGACTTGTACAAAAAAAGTGGCCACTGGGAAAAGTATGCCGAGGATCTTTTTAAAATAGAAACTCGTGATGGTCATACTCTCTGCATGAAGCCGATGAATTGCCCTCATCATGCACAGATATATGCGAGTGAGCTTAGAAGTTATAAAGAATTACCAATAAGATACAGTGAGACTACGATGGTCTATAGAGATGAGCAGTCAGGAGAGCTTAATGGGCTAACCAGAGTGCTGGCTATTACTCAGGATGATGCACATGTCTTCTGCCGTGAATCACAATTAGAAGATGAGATAAATAACATTTGGAATTTGATAGAGAGATTCTACTCGGCGTTTGGCTTTACTAATTTGACACCTAGATTCTCAAAGCGTAATGACGATGCTAAATACAAAGGCAATATAGAATTATGGAACAAAGCTGAAAGTGTTATTGGTAGTCTGCTTGAAAAGCGAGCAGCAGGTAAATGGGTAGATGGCGAAGGAGAAGCTGCCTTTTATGGACCAAAAATAGACTTCATGGCGAGTGACGCCATAGGTCGCAAGCATCAAGTTGGCACAATACAATTAGATTATGTGCAGCCGACTAATTTTGGACTCGAATACGTTGATGAGGAAGGCAAAAGAGATATGCCGGTCATGATACACTGCGCTATCGCAGGGTCGCTCGAGAGATTCTTATCTGTATACATAGAGCACTCAGCTGGCAACTTCCCTCTCTGGCTGTCACCGACTCAAGTCTCTATAATAGCAGTGAGAGATAATCACAAAGATTACTCAGAGAATGTACATAAAATATTAAAAGAAAATAATATTAGAGCTGAGCTCGCTGATGAATCAAATGGACTTGGTAAAAATGTAAGATACGCAAAGAATATGAAGTATCCATACTGGATAGTTGTAGGAGATAATGAAGTGAGCTCTAATACCGTCACCCTCGAGTCCCGCTCTGGCGAGAAGCTCTCCCTCACTACCGATGAGCTTATAAATAAATTAAAGGAGGAGATAAAAGATAAGAAGTAAAATCATGGGATTCTCAAAAACTGATGAGCTGGCATGGAAGGAAAATCCTAGACATAATCTTCCTCAAAATACAAACCCAAACGAAAAGAGGTTAAACCGATTTCTGATAAATGAACTTATTGAAAAAGAATTGACAGAAAGTAATGTAGCTATTCAGTTCCAAAGTTTTTTTAATGTCAAACCAGGTGAGTATAGCCAAAAAGAAATAGAGGCCTCCAAAATATTTTTAAGTTTTGCCCTTAAAAGACTCATGTCTAATCAACTAAAAGATGGCAATTCCGCCGAAAAACTTCTTGATGTAGTCAGATTAAACTTAAGTGGTGGAATATGGGATCTTTTTAGCATGATCTGGCACGATACTTCACATGTGGCAGGTGTAATAATTAGAGGGGAAAAAGACCAATACAATTCAAAAATACCCCCTTTCTTGAAAGATGATGGCACAGTGAAACACAATAACAGGACAGTGATGGAAGACGAACTTTATTCTAACTTATTACGCGACTATCCAAACACCCTACCTTTAGCAAAAAGCTCAAATAGTTTTGAGGAATTTGTATCTAATTATTTGAAAGAAGTAATGAGAGCTACATACTCATTAAATAGCAAACTAATATCAGAAATAACTATTGAAGATGATGAAATCGCTCGACTGAGATCAGAAGCGGAGTCAATAGTATTGGATACAGAGCAAAACCCTCCGGCAAAAGTGACAGAGTTGCTTAGATACATCTGGGAGCATCGTGAGGATCCGAGGGTACTTGTTAATTTATTCTTCGAGCCACGATTTGGTATACCTCAATTTATTGACGGGTTAAAAAAGAGAAAGCCATATGACTACAGCAAAAGAAGCGATAAGAAAGAGTCAGAAACCAAACCAGAGCCTCCTAAACTAGGCTTATAAATCAAGGCAATATTAGAAGTAAAATCAAAACTAAAACAAAACACCCGAGCTAGAAGACTAGGGCGGGCATTTTGCGATTAGATTGTGTTATCATGAGAACATGATGGTGTATTAACGCAAGTAATTACTTTGCGCTAAAAAATTTATTTGCACACGTTATTTTCGTGATCACATTCTGCTGGGCAGCCACACTTGCCACCCCAAGCAGAATACTTGCCAGGCCCAGAAAATACTAGACCAAGCGAAGTAGCTAAGAGAACCAATTGATATTCCATCCCTTTGAACCCTTGTCCTAAATGCACCATAAGTATAGCGACTATCATCACGATAGTGAGTAATATGGCTGCATACGAAGTGTAGACTCCAGCTATCAGAGCGAGACCGCCTAATAGCTCGACAAGAGCAACTAACCAAGCTGTTAATTCTCCACCAGGTATTCCTACATTGGTGAAAAATCCTGCTGTGCCCGATATATCCATCAGCTTCTGATATCCGTGATAAGCGAATACAAGACCTACCATCACTCTTACGAGTAGTAGCATAGTATGATGATTATATGATTTAAGATATTTCATATTTTAACCTTTTATCCCTTTTAGGGGTATATATATTATATAATTATATTGCAAAAAAGTAACCTAGACTTATACACAAATTATGTTTTGTTCTATTTTAATATAAAATCTAAATAATTATCTCTGGTTACAATATTCACTTTGGCATTTGGATAATTCTCTTCGAAAATCTTGGCAGACCTACTCGCTCGCTCTTTATATTTACACTCATAAGCAAATAGCATACCATCTTTTTCTTCTACATAATCCACTTCAATGTCATTGTATGTCCTCCAAAAATATTTATTTGAGTACTCTCTGTTTATGCTTTCATATTTCATTCTCTCAATTACAAACATATTTTCAAAAAGCGCACCGACATCATCTCTGTGACTCATATCGTTATGATTTTTGATTATGCTATTGCGCATACCTATGTCGATAAAATATATTTTGAAGCCTTTTTTAATCTCGTTAGCAACATTTCTATTGTATCCATACAATCTTTTGATAACAAACATTTTCTCAAGTAAGTTAATATACCTCTCCACAGTCTTGGTACTCACGCCAATCTCACGACTAATATTATTTATATTTTGCGGAGAACCAATACTAAAAGCTAAAAGTTTTATTAACTTGTCTAATGCTTCTGGCTTCTTAATATTCTCAAATCTTAATATGTCTTTATATAAATAGTTCTCTTGCATTATCTGTAATCTTTCCAAAGCCTCAACCTCACCTACATCAACTATGCCAGGATAAAATCCAAACCTAAAATAAAACTCTTCCTTACCTTTGTATAAAATTAAATTATCACAAGCTACTTCTTGCACAGAGAGCGGGTACAAAAAGTACTCGAAAGCTCTACCAGTGAGCGGCTCCTTGGTCTTATTTGCTAAGTCAAAAGATGATGAGCCTGTAGCTATGATCTGAACTTCTGGGTATCTGTCTACGAACGTCTTAAGCACTACTCCAATATTCTCTACCAGCTGCGCCTCATCTATAAGCACAAGATTAACGTCGCCAAAAGACTTCTTAAGCTTTTCTGGCTCAGGAGATTTAAGTATGTCTCTTTGTGATGGCACATCACACTCTAATATCAAAGTTTTGACTTCTCTTCGCGTATCATTCTCAAAATCTTTTAGTATTTTTTTACTCAAGGTCGTCTTACCTACTTGTCTTGGACCATAAATAATAACCACTTTACCTTTAAAAAGGTGTTCTTTTATGTTATCTTCTATGAGTCTTTTATACATATATTTGGTTAAATTATGACTAACTACCAAAATTCTAACAAATTCTGAGACTTAAGTCAAGCTTTTTGTCCGAATTTTGGTAGTTGGGGTGAAATTATCTATTTTGTTGTGATTTAAGGTTTTACCTCTTGACCCTATATCTTTCTTCTAAGTTTTCAAAATACTTTGCAGTTGTTTTAAAAAATAAATCAACAAGAACTCTTTTGCTATCTTTATTTTGCCAAATATAAGTAAGCATCTCAACTACTTTCGCATCCTTGTCTATTAGAAGCTTTTCAAAAATTTCTCCGTTTGAATTTCTAATTCTCTCTTTAAAATCTCCGACTTCTTGCCATGCTTCATCATTGTCCGGACTGTATAAGTCGTTTAAATTTGGAAGAAACTTATTCTTAGCATAACTATCTGCGTCCATTTCATTTTGTGCTTCAGTTAGTAAAAGTATTAATACAAAATATGCATTAATGTAGTCTTCAAGATTTGCGCTACCCATTTTGAGTGCTCGGATTATATTATCAGCTTCTGCTTTGTTAGTTTTACTAAGTATGCGTAATTGGTGGCCTAGAAAATTGAGCAAATCTTTTATATCCTTATCATGCAAAAGTGTAAGCGAGATTGGCTTTTTGCCAACTCCAGCCATTTGCCAGATACCAGCGTGTAACTCTTGTCTTATGAGCTCAATGTCTGACAGTGCAGCCTCCGCATCTGTCTGTCTAAAGAACTCAGGCACGACTGAGTTATCTTCTCTCATGAAAATTTTATTAGGTAAACTACCTTCAGTATTTAGATAAGATAAAGAGTGCGACATGTCATGCATTGCAATCTTTGAAAGGAATTCTTTAATCACATCTTCAAAAGCTTGCTCTTTAGATCTCTCAACTTCAACCTCAGATCCTTCAATATCTTTTTCTGTCTTAGGCTGTAGATTACCTGACAGCTCATCAAGTCCGTACTTAGATATATACGCATTAATTAATCTCTTGCTTATGTGTCTAATAAAAATTTTAAATTTCGCTCTTTCTTCTTGGGTAATCATTTTAATGTCTGATCCTTCAATTCCAAAAAATCCGGTCATGATAAGATTAATATTAACTTTTTCAATCCAGTTAGAAAATGCTTGCTCTATCTGTTCATGATGTGACTTATAACTATACTCTCTCTCTTCTTTATTTTTTATAGCAGGCTGTTTATCCATATAATTATTTTAGTTAGTGCCAAATTTTATATACCAAATTCACTTAGCTTTATAGAGGCGCTTACATTATCAAACATTCGTGACTTCTCATCTAAGAAGAGCTTTATATACACAAAATATCTATCTCTATATTCTTTTGACTCTATGCTATTTAAATTATGTATCTGGTATTCAATCTTTGCAGTTACATTTTCTGTCTCCCTGTCAAAGAGCAAGGTAATCTTGTTAGAAAATTTGCATACATAAAAATAATTACCACTTGAAGTATATACTGTAGATATATTTATAATTTTATTATTTGGTAAAAAAACACCTTTTGATTTTAAACTTTCTACAACTTTGAGAAATGTATCTGTTGGTTTACCTTCTGCATTTTTCTCAACACTATAATTCAAAAAATTTTCCAGAGCAGCGCTCATCTCTTCTTTCCTTATTTCAAGACTATTTTCTGACATATCTTAATTATAGCATAGCAAATAAATTTAAATAAATATTTTCGCAAGGATTAGCTCCCGTTTATCTGCCTGGAGAAAATATGTATCTAAATTTATATTTGTGTCTTATACTTACTTCATTACCTCTATCGCCATGAAGACCGGGAACTCTTTGCGGGCGATGTTTTCGCGCTCACTATTCTTGCCCACACTCTCCTTATTACTTGTCCACTCTTCTAAATTAATTACTTTAAGTCCAAGATTTTTAAATATTTTAAAATAGTATTGTAGCGGCCTATGGAATGAGTAAGTATATCTTTTGAAGGCTTCCCTCTTTTCACTCGGCGTCATGTCGAGCTTAATCTTATCCTCTATCATATACTTGTCTACCCTCCTATACTCCACTGCATTATCATAACCCCAAGATGAATATTTAGGTATCCTATAACTAGGGTGATTCATAACGAGTATTAACTTACCGCCATCCTTAAGAGACAGCTTCACATTCTCTATCACCTTCTTCACATTCTCTATATTTTGTATTGCTAATATACAGATAGCGAGATCATAAGTGCTTGTCTTAAAATCTTTTATCTCACTCACAAAATTTTGCGCATCAGCTATATAATAATTAATATTTGTAACATTACTTTTCTTGGCATTCTCTTTTGCGATTTCTACCAAGCTCTCAGCAAGATCAAGTGAAGTGATTTTAGAAGTATTAAATTTGTTAGAAACTTCGAGCGAAAAGAAACCTTGCCCGCAAGCGACATCAAGAATATTTTTATTACTCGCGTCTCCAAGCATTCTCATCAAGTTAGGAAGTATAAGATCTTTGTGATAAGAACTCTCTTTGCCTAGATATTTGTCATAAGCCTCGCTTACTGTAGTCCATGATGTTTTAGCATTTGAAGAGATCCTCTCCTGCTTTAAATGCAAACCCCTCCCCAACCCCTCCCTATGGGAGGGAGCTCGACCCAAAGGAATGACAGGAGTTGTACGTGTACTAGTTTTATATTTCATACCCTCACTATAACATTAAAATTATAATTTGTAAATGATTTAGTTTGTGTGTATAATATAGCTTCAAAAAATAATTAATTATGTTACTATAAGATTATGTCAAATAGAGATTCAAATTTATTTTTAGTTGTTTTGTTTGGTATTTTTACAACACTTCTTATGGGCAACATGTTGTCTATATGGGTTAATGGAATAGGTGATCTAATACTAGCCATTCTATTATTGCCTTCATACATTATATATTTATACTTAGCACATAATTTTACAAAATTAGAGAAAAAGATAAACAGTGGCACAGGCACCAAAGTCTCAGATGCGGTGGGTTTAGTGTCAGGACTTTTTACTCTTATTTTTGTTGGCTTCATAATTTACGCAACTTCTGGATATCGGTTTTAGTTTTTTGCCCATCCCATCCGGTTTCGCACCCTCCCGAATGGAAGAATAGATTCACTATCTTTCGTGTTCGCTTTAGTTATAAATTTCATGTATTCACTATAACATTAAAATTATAATTTGTAAACGTTTGACTTTATGTTTATTTATTGTTAATATTAATCCGGCCCTCGCATGTCGCGAGAAAGGAGAAACCCATGCTTAAGTCACGTAAGTTCCCAGGTGTTGAGGTGGGAGTTGTTGCAGCCCCGAATGGCACAAGTGAATTCAAACAATACACCCTCATCATAAGGATGCAAGCTAACACTGAACATTTATTTGGCGTGCTTATACGGCACATTACCGAGGAGATACAGCGGGGGAACAGTCAGAGTGACGTAACCATAAGTATCGCCCCAAAACATTGCGATCTAAGGATGCAAATCACTCACACGAAGTTGATCCTTGTTCAGTTTGAGAAGTGGCTCAAAGAATTTCTAGGTGCTGAGTAGTACCATCCTCACCACACGTCTCTTACACCTCGATCTCCACCACCTCGCCACGGCGGGGATTTTTTATTACAGCATATTCCACTCCCGAGATGATACTCAAATCAGTATAGCATAATTAGAATTTTTCAAATAATTTTTGTTTAGCTTTTTGTAATTTTGTAGCACACTCGTTATCACTTTCCCTCATACACAGCTCTTCTAGAGATTCT
>JANNCJ010000042.1:0-4575 GCA_031386485.1 bacterium | reverse complement strand
GTTAGTTCGGATTGGAGGGTGTGGGGGCTGCAAATGTCATCGCTTTCGTCCTCAATTCTCCCAGCTCCTTTGTCAATAGAGATATTTAGGCTTGATTTATAAGGGTGAATTAGTTAAATGTACTCAATACTTCCTTATTTGCAAATCTTTAAATAGAGCAAGTTATGATGTAGTTGTCTCCAAAATTATCTTGGTTTTCTAGAACTGAGGAAACTTTAGAAAAATGTTTTTTTAAGTCTTCAATATCTTGCACAGTGATACATATTGCTGGCTTAAGTACTTTTTCTTTATTTTCCAATGTTATAATTGGAGTACTAATGATAAAACTAGAATTAGCATTCATTAAACATTTAATTTTATCTAAAAATACTTCCTTATCTTCGATAAAAGCAAAGACTAATTTGCATAATATAATATCAAATTTCCCCTCTATTTGAAAAATGTCACTAACTAAAAAATTTACTTTTGTATTTCTATCTTCGTTCAATCTTCTTGCTTTAACTATTGCAACGTCTGATATATCTATACCTGTTACTTTATATCCATGTTCACTTAGAATTACAGATAATTCACCAGCACCACAGCCAATGTCCAGAATATGTATATTTTCTTTAATATATACTTTTGTAGAATTTATTATTTCTAATATTTTACAGTTGCTATTTTGATTGTATTTTGCACCATTATTATAAAACTTATTCCACATTTGTTGTTTCAAATTTATCATATTTTATTTTATTTTTTATTAAAAACAGCGGTCTCGCGGACCGCTGTGAGTACTAGCCGAGCATTGCTTAGAGCTAGTGTCTCGTCACACTTTCCAATTTTCTGAGAGTTCACCAAAAGTTCGTTCCGCATGAGCGACTGTTCTCTCAAGATCAGAAAGAGGAAACTTACCACATGTAGCACTTGGTTCTGACGAGGACTTACAGGCAGTAGAACAGCCTGCTCCGCACTCGCCTTTTGGACCTTGTGAATTGCAGTCATGAGTCGCATCAAGGGTTTGCTTTGTAAATCTGCATGAACCAAATGTGCAACCCTCCTCACTGCAAGTCGGATCAGAATTGACATTGACCAAAGAATGGATGTCGGGCACATGGTGGATGAGCTCACCAAAGTGCGTCTGACAGAACTGGGCGTACTCACGAGTGAACAGGATGAATTCATGCCACCCTTTGTCAATCGTTGGCGTCGGGGTCATTGAAAACGAGTTGTCATTTTTCCATCCGCACAAATAGAGGAAACGTTTTGTGTCCACCCAGACCATCTCGGCCATTTCGCGAGACATGTCATGGTTTTTTACGAGTTTGAGCACGACACCCTCGAGGTCAAAGCTCAAAACTGACGCAATGCCAGCCTGTGTTGCAGTGTTTGGGACAGCTGACTGATTCAAAACTGTGTTCATAACGATTCTCCGTTAAAGCGAGCTAACTCAGAATTGAGTTAAAAAACTTGCTTACATAATAAGTCTAGCACAATACCCCCCCCTCTTGTCAATAGGGCGTAGGGATATTTATGGTTGGTTTATAATGATTAAAAAAACTTCTGTACATTCATACTTATATGTTATTATGGTATATATATGGAAAAGTTAAACTCTCCATCAGAAGTAAGTAAAATAGTATCGGCACCTCATTTAGAAAGTGAGATTAGTTTTGAATCTGAAAGATTAACTTTTAGACCTTCATGGCATGCTAAAAAAGAAGAGCTCAGTGAAGTTGCAAATGACTTAGACATTGCTATTGCTGTCGGAGAGATGTTCCCGCATCCATACACTATTAAGGAGGCAGAGAATTATTTAGAATATGCAAAGTCGTCGTGGGATAGTGGCAGCGAGTATAACTTTGGCATCTTTGATAAAGAGAGTAATAAATATATAGGGAATATTGGATTTAAGGTTTCGGTTGATGGTAGCGAGATTACAAATATAGGCTATTGGCTAGGTAAAGCACATCATGGCAAAGGCTTAGCTACAGAAAGTTTGAAAGAGATAGTAAAATTTATATGGAGTAAATTTAAAAATGTTAAAATAATTAGAGCTTCTGCATATGAATATAATGTTGCAAGTCAGAAAGTCTTAGAAAATTGCGGATTTACAAAAGAAGATGAGATGCCAACATCAGTTTCGCTTAGAAATGGTATGATTACAAATAATATTAAGTATGTTCTAAAGAAATAAAAAATCCGGCCCGTGTGAGGGGCCGGATTCTGCTCGTCCAAGTGGTTCTCACTTGAATTTGGCAGTGTGCGCCGCAAAGCGCACCAAACTGGCAAAGCTTTGTGGATCTTCCTTTTTGGCTTTGCTGGCGGCGAAGATCGCAGCGACAAAGAAGAGAAGACCGAGAACAATGCAACCTAAGAACATGGTGTACTCCTGTGATCTAGCCACTATTGACTAGATTATTAATTAATTATAATATATATTATTAGTATTGTCAAGTATAAAATAAGGGTTGATTTATAAGGGTGGGATGGGGAATAGTTTTAGATATTTAACTGCACTTGACAGGAGGGGAAGGGTTGTATGGACAGATTGCTGTTACGTGATTATGATCTCGCTAATACGAAATGCGAGTATGATGGAGTTGGTTATGAGTTCCATTTTTGGTTTCGGTGGTGGCTCCAAAGGTTCGAGTCCGAAGAGTCCGCCCACCCCCAAGGCACCCTCAACCCCGCGCCCGACGCCGTCCAAGACGTCCAACGGCAATCGTCGCTGACAACGGCCTGCGTGCGCCTAGTGTGTACGCGACAGCTAGCTCTGCTAGCTGTCTTTTAATTTTAATGATATTATTATGATATGTATAATATAACTTTTATATTTCCAATTAAAGACTTTGAGAATCCAAGCGAGGGACATTTTTTTGAGCATCTTTTTTTGATTAGAACTGCAAAGTTTAAGAATGCACATGATTTATTGACACAATTAGGAGAGAAGAGAGAAGACGATATTGTATTTACTACAGTGCCAGATAAATATGTGAAAGTAAGTATTCGAAACATTACTAAAGAACAGTTAGAAATAATTGAAGAAGAGTATGGGTCGTGGTACTCTACTGTTGAAGATTTCGAAGTAGAGAAAAGAGTATTTGAGATCGAGTCTGTGTATACTCGTGATGATGCAAAGGATTTTAAGAGCATGTTTAGAAGCAAAGTGCCAGATTGTTTTGATTATGAATATGTAAGCGAATTAACATTCGAGCCCACAATTAAAAAATTTAGTAATTATAAACCAGAAGTCTTTATATATAGATACAATTTAGTCTTTAAAATGAATCTATTTTTGTATATGATTAAGAATAGATTTAAATAATAAAATATAGTATGAAATTAATAGAATATATTAAAGAAGATAAGTATCTAGTCGTTATTCTTGAAAATAATCAAGAGGCTTTAGGTGTGCTCAAGAGTGAGCTTGGTGGCTATAGGCATAATTTCGAATTCAAGCTTAGATTCGAACTTGGGATAATTCATAATATTAAGTTATTGGAAGATGACAATAATATTTACTTATACTTCAAAACCCTTCCTAAGTATCACGAAGAGTGTATTAAGGAGTTTGATAGCTATTTTGAACTTAAGTATAATTAAATTATATGCACGAAGAACAATTAAGTAAGTCCAAAATAATAAAATCATATACTAAAGTTGATTTTACTAAAAGTTTTGATGATGAAAATATAAAACCAAATGTTAGAGAAGCTTGGAAAGAAGGGGATAAATATGTTGACGTGTATTCTATTACATATAGTGTTGATAATTTAAGTATAAAAGGATTTATAACTTTTCCTAA
The DNA here is from genome assembly GCA_031386485.1 of bacterium. GTDB lineage: Bacteria > Patescibacteriota > Minisyncoccia > Phycocordibacterales > UBA5272 > JAUPVO01. The sequence goes on along the minus strand of JANNCJ010000042.1, from coordinate 785 downwards.
GAATTTTATAAATAATAAAAAATATCAGACAGCAATATACTTAAGAGGTGGTAACAATAAATTTGGCGAGACTTACCCTGGCTTTTTAATTAATAAAAATACCACATTCTCTCTCCCAAACTTTTTAGGATATATCACACTTTATACACAGTATAGAGGGGGTGCTAGTGGCGAAGGATTTGATGAGTACGGCGGCAGCGATATCGACGATGTTTTAGTATTATTTGATATTATTAAGGAATTAGATTTTTGTGAGCAAGATAATATTTTGCTTATGGGAGCAAGTCGAGGAGGTATGATGGTATATCAGACATTAACTTATGATGTAGCTGTCGGTAAAGCAGTTGTCATAGCAGGCACCACAGATATGGAAAGGTCTCTAACTGATGGTTGGAGAAAAGGATGGAGAGAGTATTTCATAGAGCAGAAATTTTTTGATATAAATAATCAAGTAGAACTAGATAAACGATCCCCAGTAAAATTTTATAAAAAAATTAAAAACATTCCAATACTTATAGTCCATGGCGGAGCAGATGAGAGTGTAAATGTACAAGATGCGATCGATATTCATAAGCTTTTACCTCAATCAAAACTGGTTATTTATGAGAATGATGACCATCTAATAACTATAAATAAGAATAATTTAAAAGAGGAGGTAATTAATTTTATAGAAAATAAATAATGACTATATTATGCGAGAGAATGTAAATAAGTTGTTTATGCTATAATTATCAGATGCAAAGTGCAAAATCATCACTTACAAACACATATTTAGGAGTTAGCGG
>JANNCJ010000039.1:0-2719 GCA_031386485.1 bacterium | reverse complement strand
AGCTTCGAGATTGGCGAGTAGTATTGATTTCTTTAATCTCTCATGTTCTATCTTATTTTCTTTTTTATTTAAGTCTACTTTTTTACCAATAATACTTTCTATACCTAATATATCCCTCGCCTTATGCTTATCATCTTTGACCACGCTGACTACTCTGATATCCTTAATATTAAGTGAAGATAAAACTTTCTCAGCTATATTCTTTTGCCCGACCCCGCCATCAATCACAATAATATTTGGCATAGCCCATTCTTTATGCTTGAGCCTTCTTTTAAGCAGCTCGACTATACCCATATAGTCATCATTCACATCTTCTAATAATTTAAATTTCCTATACTCACTTGTTTGTTTTTTGTCATCTATTACCACAGTCATTACTCCAACGCGGCTAGTGCCGCTTATATGAGCGACATCATAAGCCTCTATCCTATAATTAGAGCTTTTGAAATTATTAATATCATCATCCTTAATTAGTGAGACATCGTTAATGTGATCGAGTGCAAAAATAGTATCTCTAAGCTTCTTAGCTCTTTCAAAATCTTCTTCTTTGGCACTAGCATTCATCTCTATCTTGAGATCTTTTTGTATTTTGTTCTTATTGCCGGCGAAGAGATCTTTGATATGCTTAATATTATTCTTATAATCTCTGATACTTATGGCACCTATACATACTCCGGGGCAAAGTCCTACTTGGGCATTAAAACATTTCTTATCTTGACCCAGCTCACAACTATCGCGATAAGGAAAAAGCTTACGTATTATCTTCATCGCAGATCTTATTTGCTCCCCACTAACAAATGGCCCATAGACCATATCTACCTTTTCTATATTAGTCTTAACAAATCTATTTTCATAATCACGCACTCTCATTATGAGCACTCTCGGATAATCCTCTTTGGTTATCACTACACACAGGTAGCTCTTATCATCTTTCTCTTTAGTATTAAATGTTGGTTGCAGCTCTTTGATTAATTTATTCTCGAGTAGTAATGCCTCCAAGACACTAGCAGTCTCCTCATAAGTCACGCTCTTAGCTGCTAATACCATATTAACAATCTTTAATCCCCTTTTATCAGCAAGGTCTAGAGCGAAATATGATCTCACTCTACTGCGTAAGCTAGTAGCTTTACCCGCATAGATTATGTGATTATTTAACCCCTTCACCTCTTCGAGGAGCTTCCCCAAGGGAAGCACTGACCCCAATGTGCCCTGTCCTTCCTGTGGGGAAGGTGCCGTAGGCGGAAGGGGTTGTGCCTGATTGTCATCCAGAAAAAAGTAAACTCCTGGAGCATCAGGAAGTGAGCTTGAGATCTTATCAAAATCATCTTTGATCATATAAATACTGCGTACAGCGTAGCTTTAGCGTAGTTATATTATAACACAGCTCTTACGAATTTGACTTTTATAATATATGTGTGCTAGAATTAAGATTCGCTTAGAAATCTTTTCGAATAAAACTATTCGAAGCACTACCTTGGAGCTGGTGTGGGAAATCCCGGATAAAAGCGAAACAGGAAAACAAGATAATGAACATTGCACATGCTGTGAGCTTACGTCTTACAAACGAGAGCTCAGTACAAAAAAAAGAATACAATATTTGCAAAGACTGTGCCTCGGCACAATCCTGCAAAAACAAAGGAAAACCTGAAAAAGCAGAAAATACAAAAAATGGAGTAAGGTACATTTCCTCACAATGTGTCCACAGTGACGGACATAGAAAATTTCCATGTTTCAATATGTTGCTTACTGTGTAAGCAACATATGCAGGCACATAGTCTGCACGAGGGGCTTGTTGAAAGACGGCCCTTTTATTTTATCTAAAATATTTTATATTTGAAATTAATATTAAAAATTAAAAACTAATTCTTAATTAACCACTTATATAAATTTACAACACCGCTCTCAGTAATGCCATCATACTTTTTGATATATTCTCCCGCACCAGACGGTGCAGGATTATTTTTAAATAATATTATAATAGGAGTGTAGATTATATTATTAATAGTATTTTCTAATTTAGTCTTACTTATTATCTCTTCAAATCTTTTCTCATTTATACACTTTTCTAATTCTATTTTATTAACATATTTATAAGCTATACTTTTAACCCAATTATTATTAATATTATAAAGATCATATTTATTAAATACTTCTCTTATAAAATCAAAATAAATATGACTATCATAATCTTGTACACAGAGCGATATAGCAGCCTTACTAGCTGAGAGCGGCTGCGAGGCTAATGGGTTATGTCTATAGATAATATTAACTTTACCCCTAAGGTCATCAAGCATCTTATCTTCTAGCAGAAATGCTTTGCGACAATGTATACAGTCAAGGCTAAAATAATTAATGACTGTATACTTTGCTTCCTCATCATAAAGCTTATACGTGTCTGTTGTAGTCGGTGCCAAGGCGTTAAGCTCTCCTAGAGTAGACATGTCGACTTTATTTGCAGATCTGCTGACTCCATTAAAATAATTAAATAAAAATAACAAAAACAGCGTAATAGCTACTCCAGCTAATATGTATTTATAATTATTCTTAATAATATTATTACTAATTAACATATGGTCTGTCTAATACTGCGCTACCAGAGTTGTTAGTATTATTATCAAAAAGGTCTTGTGTTATAACTGGTAAGCCCGCATCATTCCAGCCCTTTAGGCCATTCTTAATACGCTTAATATTAGTATATCCATAATGCTCGAGATAGGAG
>JANNCJ010000095.1:0-5993 GCA_031386485.1 bacterium | reverse complement strand
GGCCAGTGTTGTCAGTTAGAGATGGTAACCTTCTTATATCTTACTCTATATATTTCTGGATTAGTTTTTAACATAAAAAGAATTAGCCTAATGTCTAAGCTAAATTTACGGTAAGTCTCTTTACTTACACTCTTGTAATAATGAGAAAAATCATCCAGCTGCTCTGAAGCATTGTCTGTGGCATTGATTTTATACAGCATACTTTTTATCCAGGTTTACCAAAACTTCATCTAACGAATTCACCTTGACCAGGTTATTTTTGATCTTCTCTGACATTTCGTCGAGTAGGATCTTCTCTTCATTTGTGAATTCTGCATCATAAGAGTAGAAGGAATTTTGTATATCAAAAGCGATAAACGCTCTCTCGTCTAAGCTTAGCTTTATAATTTCTTCTTTAGCTTTTGTCATAATTAAATTATAACAAATTAGCAAAAAATAGCAAATTAAATTTTAACTCCTACCTAAGCACATCGTCGATGAAGGCTTGGTTAGAGATGGGGCGGCCGAGGAAGAGATGGGCGCTTGTGAGCTCTTCGCGGCTGCCGCCCTTTTCTAATATTTCTTTTCTATATCTCTTACCTATTTCTTTTAAATTTTTCTTTGATGCGCTTGCGTTTTTAAATACAGAGTAAAAATCTTTGCATATTCTCTCAGCGTAAAGATATCCATAATATCCCGCATCATAGCCGCTAACTATATGAGAAAATGAAGAGACGAAAAGAGACTTTTCTTCTACTTCGAGCAAATGCTCCTTCATTAAATTCTTATAATGTAAAACTGGGTCACTTACTTTATAAGTATATAGATCTAGATCAAGAGTCGCGAGTACAGCTTGTCTCGTATACGCATAACCATTCATATACTTAGAAGAAGAAATTATTTTATCTACTAATTTGCTACTCATACTTTTACCTGTATCATAATGCTTACTAATAGACTTTAAGAATTTAGCATCACCGAGGAACTCCTCCATAGTCTGACTAGGCACCTCGACAAAATCTCTGACCACATTAGTGCCAGAGTGCGAAGTGTACTTAGCTCTTGTAAGCAAGCCATGTAAGCCATGACCAAACTCATGATAAAGAGTCTCAACTTCTTGTAAATTAACAAAAGAAGTTTTCTTCTTTTTATCATTGACTTCAAATGTTTGTGGCGAAGGGAAATTGCAGATCAGAATTACAACGGGAGTATCATAATTATACTTCTTGCCCTCAATCATTTTGCCTTCATTAACGCTAAACATACATGCATGCCCATACTTGCCCTCACGAGGAAAGAGGTCTAGTACCAGCTCAGCTATAATATTATTCTTATCATCAAGCAAATTATAACGCTTCACATCTTTGTGCCAAAGCTTAACACTTTTCTCTTCTACTCTAAAATCTAACAGCTCTCCAAAAAATTGAAACATCTGGTCTAAAGTGTGGCTAAGCTCAAAATATTCTTTGACCTCCTCTATACTATAATTGTATTTATTCTCTTTTAAAATATTAGAATAGTACTCTATGTCATAAATCTTAATCTCTTCTAAATTATCTAAAGTATTAGCTAGCTCTTTTAGCTCATAAAGCTCAGAGTCTTTCTTAACTTTTAATTTGTCCAGCACTTCACCCAGCATCTCATAGACATTCTCCGAGCTCTTAGCCATTCTATGCTCTAGTCTATATGATGCATGATGCTCGTAGCCAAGAATTTTGCTCTTTTCTTTGCGTAGCTTTATGACGTCTTCTAGTATCTGCACATTCTTCACGCCTCCCTTACGAGAGCTGAGTATGTAAAGCTTCTCTCTTACGCTCCTATCTCTGCAATACTTCATTACTGGCCCATAGATTGGATATGCTGTTGTGATTTTATATTTATTTGTTTTACTATCAAGCATAAACGAGTCTATTATACTCTCAGGGACTCCACTTAATTCTTCTTTACTTACTAATATAAATTCTTTATACTCATTCACCGCTTTATCGTATGCTGTATCTAGCTTAGCGATCTCTTTTTCTATCTTTTGTATCTTATCTCTACTCTCTTTAGGAAGATGAAATCCCATAGTCTTAAAGCCTTTGACTATATCGTCTATAAGCATGAGATCTTCGGAGTCCAAACTAGATTTCTCAGTCGCATAATTATTATCAATATAACTCATCACAGACTCATATAGCTTAATATCATAAGCAATACTTACCATAGACCTGTTATACTCTTCATTAGCCTTTCTGCACGCGTCTCTTATCTTTACTTCCGGACTCATCATTGATAAGGCGTAGATCTGTACAGCTCTGGTGTTCTCTTCTATATTAAGCTCTTCATAAGCCTTGATAGTATTCAGAAAAGTCCTATTTTCTTTTTTGATTTTCTTAATTAGCTTTACTTTTTCTTTGATATTTTTGATGGCGATTTTTGGGAAATCCTTGATTTCGCTTTCGTCTTGCTTAACCCAATCAAATCCCTTTGTACCATAAGGCTTAAATGAGAGAGTGGAGGTTTCGTTTTTTGGGGATATTTTTTTCATATTTCTATTCTAACAGAATTAAATATATAAAGCAAAATCACGCAAAAGAAAAGGCGAGCACATAGCCCGCCCTCACAAAGAATTTTTCAGCCCCGCCACGCCGAATAGGCGCATATGACGACTTACGCAACAGCAATCAGACACATGAAGCAGGACCACATACGCAGGCTTGGCTTTGCTGGTTCATTAGACTCTGGGGGATCTTTTTCCATTACCACTCCTCTGTTGTGAGATTAATATCATACTATTTATTTATAAAGTATGCAAGTTATTACATCCTACTCGGAGTCTTGATGCCGAGGGTGTGTAGGCCGTGATGTAGGACGTCACGCACACGAGAACTCAGATTAATATTATAAATATTTTCTCTTATTTTCTCGCTCGCGTAGAAGCTGTTATACTCGCGGGCGAGCTCTACTAAGTAAGATAGCAAAACTTGAGGCCCCATACTTCTAATTGTCTCTCCTACGACTTCTTCATATCTTAAGATTAATTTAATAAGATCCTTGCTATTTTCTGTGATTATAAATTCACTTTCATCAGTATTTTGATTTGGCGTAGATATATCTTCTGCTACTGCGCCGCAAATTCTCGCATAAGTGTATTGCAAATATGGACCGCTATCACCATCTATCCTTATCGCATTCTCTAGATCAAAGACAACATCCTTGCCGATCGCTTGCTTGAGCACACTGTACTTGATAGAGGCTATCGCGACTTTCTCAATCACATCTTCCTTCTCCTCATTATTCTCTATTCTACTATTTTCAAATTTAACCCTTAGCTCATCCATAATACTATAAATTAATTCGTCGCCAGCTTTTATATTTCCCTTTCTGCTACTCATTTTACCATCAGCAAAGCGCATCAGTCCGTGACTAAAATGTAAGAAGTTAATGTCGCTACCAAATATTTTTTTTAAGACTTTGTACAAGACTTTAAAATATTCTTTCTGCTCATTGCCTGTAATCACTATACTAAGCATGGCATCCTTATACTCAGCAAGCTTGATACTCATGTTGCCTATGTCTTTGGCTTCATAAGTCGGCAGACCTTCACTGTTAACAAAGACTCTCTTGTGCAAGCCGTCCTTCTCACCATCATAAATAATAGCGCCGTCGCTGTGCTCAAATATATTAATATTTTTATTAAGTAAGTCCATACCTATCGGTGCTGCTTCGCTTTCAAAAATATATTTGTCAAATTTGGTACCGAGTAGCTTATAGAGAGTATCAAAATATTCTAGGCTCCAAGCTCTTCCGTTCTTGTATATTTCATTTATTGTCTCATCACTCTTCTCATATATCTTCTTGTTGATTTCTTTGACTTTATTTATGACTTCACTTTCTGTCTCAAGAGTTTCACCCTGCTCCGCATGGTGCAGGGCGTTGTCAAAAATTTTAAATCCCTCAGCATATTTATCACCAAGCCAGACTACTTTCTTTTTTACGTCTCCCCCTTCTTTTATTATTTTATATTCTTCTAAGTTATTTAAAATAGCATAAATGTTTATAGCAATATGCCGCCCTACGTCTCCCTGATAACTAATACGCTTCACATTCGCGCCCGCGAGATCATATATATTAGCTACCGTCTCACCTATTATATTATCCATGAGATGACCGATGTGAAATACTTTAAATGGATTAGCGTCAGTATACTCGACCAGGACTTCTCTATCTTTAACTTTAAGTAAATCTTTATCTCTTATATTCTCTAAAACATTCTTGGCACTGATATTTAAATTTTTAAAATAGAATTCATCTGTAAATTTAAAATTAATATAACCGGGACCTTCTAATTTAATTTCTTGTACCATAAGCTCACCCTTTCTAGCATTTAAAATTTCTACTATTTCTCCTGATAATATTTTGGGATTAATGTTTAGCTCTTTGGCATACTTGAGCGCACATGTAGTAGTCGCATCACTCATTACACTCTTATCTTTGATCCAGATTATATTAGCTTCAGGATTATCTATACCCATACTTTTAAGATGACCTTCTACCAGATTCTCAATATCTCTAAACATCCTTACATTCTATTATAAATTAATATAATAAGCAAACACTTATAATTTTTTAACCACTTCCAAAAACTCGCTTCTGTCGATATTTAGATTTTTAAGGGTTTGACTAATTACTCCAATCGAGACTTCCTTGTGGACAGGTATTGTAATGAGCTTTATTACACCTGTCTTCTTATAAATTCTATAGCTTCCAGACTGTCTTTTAAATTCGCAACCGACATGCAACAGAAATTTCTCTACTTCTTGCCACTTGAATGTATTCGCTTCTCCCATATATAATTAAGCGAGCTGAGGTAGTCTAAAATTTGTAAATATTCTACCGATTTCTCTTGGAGGGCTATAAGAATTTGAAACCTTGCTCCAACCACATTCTAAAAGAACTTTCTCAAGCTTTTCATCTGTATCATATTCTTCAAAAAAGATAGCAAGTAGCTCATCAAAATTCTTTCTCGCATCGTCAAAATTCTCACCTTGTGTGGTGATATCAAGAGCTGGACTGGTAGCTATTACCAGATCCCCCTCTTCATAGAAATTTACAGGGATTTGAATATTTTTATTCATAGTGTAATAATATCACATCTTGAGGATAAATCAAGCGGGCCCACGAGGAATCGAACCTCGACCAACAGTTTTGGAGACTGTTGTACTACCACTATACTATAGGCCCTAAAGGTAATCATTATATTGCATCCTCCGGCTGCAAAAAAATAATGATTATGTTTTGTGCGACAATACGCAAGGGGGGTATTTCACTGTTGGCTCCATGACATCTGGCAACGTCACTTCAAAGCCTCCGCCCTATTCTACACATGCCTACCGTGTCACATAACTTTATAAGTTTACCATAAATTATAATTATAGTAAAATTAAATGGCCACGCCTTCAGTAAATAATTTTAGATTAATCTTCTAGACCATCTTAAATATTTGATTCAAACTTAACATATAAACTTCTTTACTATTCAGTGCCGTATTTAGCTTTCTTTTAAGACGATCTGAGATTGGCAAAACTAAATCACTATTAACCATAGATTTATTGACTTCTTTAGTGTCCAAAGTAGTCGAGCTTTTCATCTATAAAGTGTAACACAAACTAATACTTAATAAAACTTGCATATAAATTATATCCATGGTATTATAATATCGTGCTCGCGCATGCGAGTCTTAACGGAGACAGAAATGAAGAATTTAATAGGCAGATTATCTACCATGGTAGTGGAGGGTGGAGCAGCGTGGCACTGCTTCTTAGCGGAAATAAAAAAAATTTGGCAAGATAAGCGCTGGATCAGACCTCCGAGGTACTGATCTTGAAAAATTCCATGCACGGCCCAATTCGGGCCTGTTTTTTATGTTATAATGTGAGTATGCAAAAGTTAAGGATTGGAGTTAAAAAATATTTACCAGAAATAGTCTATGGGGGTAGTGATGGCTCTGTGTCATACTTCACACTCATGGC
>JANNCJ010000091.1:0-8995 GCA_031386485.1 bacterium | reverse complement strand
AAGTCAGACCCAACCCCTTCACCGCTTCGCGGAGCTTCCCCAAGGGAAGCACTGACCCACCTGCATCCAGTCCTTCCCTTGGGGAAGGTGGCGAAGCCGGAAGGGGTTTGGATTTGGGTCTTTACTTAAACCATACATTAGACTCTGTAATCTTAGCAATCTGTATGAGTATAGCCCACATAGAGACAAGAATAAAAAGCGCGATACCGCCCCAAAGTATATGCTTCTTGCCCGCTTCGAACTTAGCGCTATCATTAGTCGCTCTCGCTATTAAGAATTTGATGATGCCGTATAAGAACAAAACAAAAGCTATAGCGGTCGCGAGTCCAAGAAGAGGCGAGACTATGTCAGTCATAATAAAGTCTTGTATCTTAGCTACCCCCTCATTATTAACTGTCCCTGTTAGATTACCCACATAGCCACTACTATTGTTAGTATTATTCATAATATTTTAATAATCTAGATAATAAATAGCACAACAAAATTGTGATGCTATTTATATAGAGACTATCTAGTGTTTCCATTTGGTGCAACAGGTGTCACAATATCTCCTCCAATACCAATATTAAAGGTTGATGACAAGAATCCAACTAATCCCCACACTCCAACCATTACAAATAGTGCAAGTATTCCGAATCCTAAGAATTTATAAGACTCTTGCTTGCCAGCAGCGTCCTTAGAAGCAAATAATCTAATAATACCAACGAAAAACATTATTAGTGCGACTACAAATAAAGAACTATACACACCATTAGCAATGTCTTTAAAAGCTACGACTATATTTCTTAAATTAGTACCGATATTAGCTCCACCTGAACCTCCTGGAGTTGGTGGTATTATTGGAGAATTAAGTCCTTGCGCATATGTTGCTAATAATGCGCTGTATGCGATTATTGATATTGATAATGATTTTTTCATATTTTAAGTTTTAGATAAATATAAGTTCTCTTATATATTATAATTATAGTATTAATAATTCTTAATGTCTAGTCGCTTATGCACAAGTTAGTTAGATACTACACAAACATTGTTTCTGCCACATGTGTAACCCTGAATACAACTACCTACACCTGAACACCTCTGACCTGGCCCGTTTCTGGCAACTCCACTACTGGAATCAGTGCCAATATTAACACATGTCCTGGTTACATTATTGCAATACAACCCGGCGCGACACTCACTCGAGTCTCCAGGCATTGGCGTGCACGACATACCTTCTGTTTTTGTGCCATTAGTGACTGTACGATTGCCTGCTGTCGCTTGAGAAGCTCCTGCTGTGCCGTTAGATGTATTAACTTTGATACTTGGGGCGCTGATAGAGTTTTGATTTTGTATTTTAAATGCATCTTGAAAGAAGAATACTATACCCCAAATAGAAAACATTACAAAGAGACCAACTATAGACCAGCCGAGCATATCACGAGCTTGCTTCATACCATCACTCGCTCCTTGCGCCCTCTTCATGATAAAATTAATCACCGCCCAGAAGAAAACTACAACAGCGAGAGTGAGGAATAAGTTGGCTACTGCAGTACCGATAAAATCTGTTACTTCGTTAACGAATTTGTTTAATGTTGGCATATAATTATTTTAATTTTTTAGCTATTGACACGTGCCATAGCGTGAGTAAGTAGGATCTAAGATATAACAAGAAAGACCCTCTCTGCATGACCCCATAATACAAGACTCTCCGAGTAAGGCATTATCACAATATAACAATCTACCACCAGCGTCATTATGAGCTGGCCCATTAACGCAGCTAGTACTATTAGTCTGACGCGGCAGTACAACTTCTTGATCATCAGAATATCCAGAGCTACCAGACGAGCCACTTCTTGGCATTGTACGTGCTGCGCCGCCTGTACTACCCGATCCGCTACTACCACTACGTACTCCGGATGTGCCGGTGCCGCAGTCGACATTATTGGCAACTCCTGGAAGAGTAGAAGGCCTGCTCGTACAGCCGCCGATACCGATGCCGAGTGCATTACTGAGGAAGTAGACCATACCCCAGACCGCCACCATCACAAAAAGTGCAAAGACTGAGCCGAGTAGCATATTACCCGCTTGCTTAAAGCCATCACCATCTCCCGCCCTCCTCTTGTTAATATAAAAAATTACAGCTAGCAAGAAAACAATAAAAGCCACAGTCATCAGTAAGCTACTTATGAGTAGCGCTATGCCCTGAGTACTTTGTATTAAAGTTTGTATTTGTGTTAGCATATAATTAATTATTTATCGCACCATAGTCATTATCTATTGGATTATTACCTGTACGATTCTGATTAGTATTATTCTGTGCTCCATTAAAAATAGTTTGAGGTCGGTCGATAACTTTCGTGTTGCCACCAGGGCCAAGCAAGTTAGAAGAGATAAAGTTAACTAGTCCCCACACTGCGACCATGACAAATAGACCAAAGACTGAGCCTAGTAGCATATTGCCTGCTTGCTTCATGCCGGCGCTATCCCCTTGTCTCCTTTTCCAAATATAATTAATGACAGCTAATAAGAAAACAATAAAAGCGACTGCCATTAATAGATTGGCGACACCAACACTAACTATATCTGTGGCTTTGTTTATTAAATTGTCTAGTGAGTTAAGCATATATTTATTATGGGTATATTGACTACTGTGACGGAATAGTTCTTGCTGTAGCGTCTATAATATTATATATCATTTCGGCGCCAAATACTATAGCTGCTATGATAAGACTGTAGATAATCCAAGTCTTACCCTTCTTTATATTCTCCGGATTCTCTTGACCGAGTAGTAGTAGCATTACCCCACGCACTATGCCAATAATTATACCAATTACAGAGAGAAACACTAAGAAATTAATAATACCTCCTAAAACATTCTGCACACTCACATTATCAAGTGGATTAGAAAAGAATGGCTTATCTGCTGCATAGGCTACTCCAAGTATAGGATCTGTAAAAAAAGAAGTAACTTGTTTTAATATATTAGGATTAGTACCAATAGTCGCGAGTAGAATTTTGACAAAGGCATATGCTCCTACCATGATGAGTGAGCCTATCAAAACTTTCATAGCATTACTCTTGGCTTGAGCTCTATTGGCTGGGACATTCGGATCTCGCAATAGCGGGAAAATAGAAATAAATAATCCTATAAAAAATACTATAGGGAAAAGCACAGTGAGTGAAAATACTCCAATGTTATTAGCAAGTCCAAATATATCACCGATAGTGCACTTATCAGTAGCTAAGCTAGTATTGCCACAAGTGACTAGATTAAGCTCTTCATTTTGTGCATTCGCAACCCCGATATAAAATATATTATAAATAAATTCTTTCATATTATTCTATGACTTTGTTAAATATTTTGTTAATATCATATTCGAAATCATTAACTGCCTCGACTACAGTACGCCTGCTTGAGATAGCGTTATCATAAAGCTTAAAGACTGCATTATTGATACCCTCAGTGTTGTTGTTATAAAGTATTTGCATCACGAGTGCACTCCTACCAACTACTTCAGATCTCTCTGTGCCATCTGCCCCATATAGCACATCCTTCCTCGCTCCGGCCATACCTGTGATGCGTGAGAGTATGGTAGAAAAGTTAAGGCCGGCTAGAGTCTGCGCCGTCTCCACTGCGACTTTAAAATCAATATTATTTTTACCAACCGCAACCCCAATCACATCACCGGCCATAGTTTCGCGCTTACCATCACCTAGCTGAGGGAGATAATAAAGTCCAAAGTCTAGCGTGGGAGCCGCTCTCTTAATCTTATCTATGTCGCTTGCTTTACCAAAATAAACAGCACTATTACCAGCAATAAACTTAGTCATGTCATCTATATCAGTCTCATCCCAAGAGAAAGTAGACTTTTGTGGATCAGAAAAGGCTAATTGGAATCTGAGTATCTTGACCAGGTCTGAATAATCAGAATCATAATCTGAAGCACTATTAGCTACATTAATCTGATAATCAAGCTTAAGCGACCCGTCAATATTAGAATTATAAAAGGCTTGTACTGGTATAATACCAAGCTGCATAATCTGAGAAATTAAAATGTCTTTATTGTTTCTTATATTATTAGCACCTATTCCAAAAGCAGAAATAGAAGGCTTACCCTTACTGTCATACTCTGTTAACTTATCTTGGAATTTAGGAAGGTCTGTCCAGAGCTTTGGTGGATTAGTGAGGCCCTTATCAGCTAACATCTTCTTATTGTATATCATTATCATCGGATCAGCTAAGACTGGATACATATTAGCCCCAAATGGTGTATTAAATATATGTGAGCCGTCAATAAAAATATTCTTATAATCAAGCTCTGTCATATAAGTATATGGTATAGCATACAAAAGACTTGAGTATGTGAGCAGTGTCGAGTAAGGGGCAAGCACTAAGTCTGGGCCACCCCCAACAGCAGATCTGTTAACTAGATCATTGGCCAAAGTAAGCTCATCTTTATAAATATAATTAATACCGAATGGTGGATTACCGGCTGAGGTATATGCGAGCTGCGCCGCTTGGAAGTCACTAGCATCTATGGTGCCCCAGATGAGCATAGTCGGCTTATTAGTGTCTACCTTAGCAGCATCATTGCCTAGACCTGGGAATTTACCCGAGAACATGAGTATGGCTACAAGCCCAATTATGACAGAAAATGTTATTATCACTATCTTAAATATATTCGAGCTATTCATAACTTAATTATAGCAAACTATTCTAATAAAAATTTAAGTTTTACACACTTTAAATTATAAAATTAATATTTTAAAATAAAAGCTAAGTGATAATCGCCACCATTTAACTCTTTTACAATTTTAAAATGAGAACTATGTATGAGATGCTCGAGCAGAGTGCGTGACATAGTATGCTCTTTTGGGCCTATGCTCAGATTAATATCATCTTTCCACTCTACTAATAACATGTAGCCATTTGGCGCTAAGACTCTTTTACACTCGCTCATCAGCCTCTCTTTATTCTTGATCGCATGTAGCGTATTAGCCATGATTATGTAATCAAAAGAATAGTCAGGTAATATAAGAGTATCTTCGAGATTAGCGACAAGAGTATCTACATGATAACCAATAATAGAAGCGCTATCCTTTATCCTATCTAATGACTCTTTGTTAATATCCACAGCGACTATCTTACCATCGTGACGATTAGAATAATTCTGCTTACATATTTCATAAATATAAGAGCCGCTACCAGCGCCTAGGTCAAGTATACTTGAGCCTTCTTTTATATTTAGATTTTCTACTAAGTGCTTAGGCGATAAGAATGACATGTAATAATTATATTACAAAAGATTTAAGGAAGCAATACTATCACCGTCCCTGAGCTTCATAACTTTGACACCTTGAGTATCTCTACCACTTGTGGCTATCGTTTTGACTTCTGTTTTTATAACTTGTGATTGACGCGAGACAGCGAGTATCTCTCCCTCTTCATCTTGTATGACCTTAGCCGTGATTAGCTTACCCGTCTTATCAGTGACCTTAACAGTCTTAATACCACTACCACCTCTCTTTTGGACTTTATACTCGCTAAGCGGTGTCATCTTGCCATAGCCTTTCTCAGTTATAATTAATAGCTTAGACTTCTTGTCATTCTTATTAATAGCCTGCGCACTCATTATACTATCACCCTTATCTATGAGCATACCGATCACGCCGCCAGCAGTACGCCCCATCTCACGCACATCACTCTCATTAAATCTGATACTTTGTCCATTACTTGTGGTCAAGATGACACTATCTTCACTTTTGACTAATACAGTGTTAACTAATTCATCACCGTCATCTAGTCTTATAGATATAATACCGCTACGCCTTACATCTTTAAAGCTCGAGAGAGTGCACTTTTTAGCCGTACCCTTTTTGGTTATCATCATTAGTCCTATCTCATTATGGCTTGATCCCTTAGGCACTTCTAATATGCTCGTCACTTTTTCATTCTCTGTGAGCTGTATATAATTCATAACATTCTTACCCTTTGTTGCCCTTTTACCCTCAGCTATATCATACATCTTAATCTGATAAGCTTTACCTTTGTCGGTAAAGAATAATAGATCAGCGTGAGTGCTAGCAGTGAGTGTCATAGTGATAAAGTCCTCATCCTTAGTATCAAGATCGACAACTCCGACACCTCCCCTCTTTTGAGTTTTAAATTCTTCGGGATTAGTCCTCTTGATATATCCGCCCTTGGTGTAGACAAGTACCGCATCCTCCTCAGCGATAAGGTCCTCAGGATTAAAATTCTTGATACCATGCTTGACTATCTTAGTCCTACGCGCGTCGCCGTATTTATCTTTGATATTTGTGAGCTCATCTTTGACTATCTTAAGCATTTTCTTTTCGCTTGCTAAGATAGCTTTTAGATTCTCGATAAGTGCTTGTACTGTTTTGAGCTCATCCTCTATCTTTTTCCTCTCGAGGCCTGCTAATCTCTGTAGCTTCATCTCGAGTATCGCAGTCGTTTGGAGGTCAGAGAATTTAAATCTGGCAATGAGAGCCTTGTGTGCCTCTGGGGCATCTTTGCTCGCACGTATAATCTTAATGATCTCATCGATATGGTCGAGGGCTTTCTTAAGGCCGAGTAAAATATGCTCACGATCGAGAGCCCGGCGCAAGTCAAATTCACATCTTCGCCTTACTACTTCTTGTCTATGTTTTATAAATTCGCTTATGGCGACCTTGAGAGATAATGTCTCAGGCACGCCATCAACGAGCGCTACGAGATTATAATGAAAAGTTGTTTCTAAGTCAGTGTATTTATAAAGTAGATTGAGTATTTTCTCCGGCTGAGAGCCACTCTTTAGATCTATCACTACTCTCACGTCTGAGGTAGACTCATCTCTTACTCCCTTGATGCCCTCTATCTTCTTCTCATGTATTAGGGCAGCCATACGCTCTTGTAATGTCGCTTTATTAACTCTAAAAGGAAGGCTTGTGATTATGATTTGGAATTGTCCATTCTTACTCTCTGTTATCTCAGCCTCACCACGACAGACTACGCCGCCGCGCCCCGTAGCATAAGCGTGCCTTATATCAGTCTCGTTAAAGGCGAGCCCGCCAGTCGGGAAGTCAGGACCCTTAACATATTCGCAGAGATCCTCAGTAGTTAATTTCGGATTATCGATAAGACTTATAGTCGCATCAATGACTTCGCGCATATTATGCGGTGGTATGCTGGTCGCCATACCGACCGCGATACCGAGGGTACCATTAAGTAATAGATTAGGGACTTGGGTTGGTAGTATCACCGGCTCTTTGTGACTGCCGTCATAATTAGCCTTCATGTTGACAGTGTCACTATCTATGTCTTGCATCATCTCCATCGATATCTTAGACATCTTAGCCTCGGTATATCTATAAGCAGCCGCATTATCACCGTCGACAGATCCGAAGTTACCTTGACCATACACGAGCGGATACCTGGTTGTGAATTCTTGCACCAGCTTGACCATCGCATCATACACACTCGCATCGCCGTGCGGGTGATATTTACCGAGTACCTCTCCGACCACATTAGCTGACTTTTTAAATTTGGCACTTGAAGTTAACCCCATACCATGCATAGCATAAAGTATTCTCCTATGTACCGGCTTAAGCCCATCACGCACATCAGGGAGTGCACGGTCTGTAATAACGCTCATAGCATAGTCTATATAGCTCTTACGCATCTCCTCTACTATTGGAGCATTAATTATCTTATCATTTTGCACTGGGATAGTATCAAATTCTACTTGATTTATTTCATTATTAATATTATTCTTCTTTGCCATATTTACAAATTATTTAGTATATATTATAACATTTTTGATATAAGATTTACACTTGACAAAAGGTGAGATTATATTTATCATATGTAAATCATGCACAGGCGTATTTTATATTTCTGGCCAAAATTTTGGATCTCTGCTTTGGTGAATCACATTAAGTATTACAATTTTGTTCTCATCTATAATGTAGAAAAGTGAGAATGGGAATTTTTTAAGGTTAGCCTTTCTTATACTCTCGTATCTTATCTGATACATCAGAGGATTCATTGCTATAAACATTTGCGTTTTACTTAGCTCTGTATACAACTTATTCGAGTAATCTCCATCTACCAATTCATAATAACTTATTATATCAGCAATAGCTTGCTCGGCTTCTAGCGAGTACTCAATCTTGTACTCCATAAATTTAAAATTTATAACCTAATTTTTTAAAAATCTCTTCTAGAGTTACAGTTTTTTTATTTTTTTTATACGCTGCTAAGCTGTAGTCCAAGTCCCTTCTTAGCGAATCAGAAATACCAAATAATTCCTGGTCTTTTTGTATTTTTTTTACTGTGTCCCTCGTAGCCTTGCGCGAAGTGGGATTTCTTTCTAACAACATAAATATATTATATACTTTAAAATTAAGAAGTCAAATAAATTTATGGAGTGGGGGTGGTAGCTGGGTCAGTGGGATTAGGCCTCACCCTCTCGGCCGTCGTAGCTTCAGGCGAAGACTCGGCTAACCACTCTCCCAAGGAGAGGGGTATGGTGCCGGATGCAGCGGTGTCATCTCCCTCTCCGAGCGGAAGGGTCGGGGTGAGGCCTGGGTTTGTGCTAGTTGGAGTTGCGGTTGGTATTTCTGGAGTCGTAGTTGATACTTCTGGTGTCGTCGTGCTCGTACTAGTAGCGATAACAACCTGATCAGTTACTATTTGTATCGCTGATATGTTGGCGTTAAGCAGTAGTGCTTTAAGCCTGTCCTCATCCACACAAGTGACTCCAAGACACAGCTCCCTCGCGACTATCCTCCCATTCTCGTCTATTGACCATTTGCCACTCGCACTACTAATCATCTTGACATTAACGATAGTGTTATTAGAGATGTCGAGGATATTAGATGAGTAGTTAATATTGCCTGAGATAAGATTAGTAGTAGAGGCGAGAGAGATGAGGTTAGAAGCTTGATTAGAGGTGAGCTTATCCTCTACTTTCTTATTAAGCTCTTGTATAGACTTTACAATAGGGGAGAA
>JANNCJ010000085.1:0-7296 GCA_031386485.1 bacterium | reverse complement strand
TTTATCGATGTGGGCGACAAAATAGTGATCAACACTGATACCGGTGAGTATGTCGAGAGAGCGTAAGTGTGCTTGACTTTTAAAAATATAAGTGCGATAATATATATAAGCAAGTAATTCCCTTAGACTGGGCTACCGTATGGAGGCTCAAACATGGTCTAAGGGTTTTGCTTTGTGAAACTTTTACATAAATTAAAATATTCAGAATTGCCCTTTTCAATTTTTTGGAATATTACCCATGAAAATAGATCGGCCACTTGTAATAATATTGATTGTGAAGTTAATTTTATTTCCATATTTTGATTTTTAGAATAATTTAACAATTCGTCATTTACACTTCTTCGTGTTTCATATTTTGATAGGGTAATTTTATTAACTTTTTGATTTATATTACTCAATGAATCCAGAATAAAATCTTTATAAGCTTTTCTATATTTATTTTTTTCTAAAACAAAATATTTAACTTCATAATCATATATGTTTATAATATTTATCAAGTCTTTTTTTGTTTTATCAGATTCTTTGTAAGCATGAAAATAGTGTATCCTCTTCTTGTTACTTCGAATTAGTTTTGAAAGGTACTTTTTAACATCTTTTTCTAGTTTGTCATTTTCAAACTCAGAAATACAAAAGCAAGTCAAGACAAAAAATCTACTACTTTTGTTTGTATATCCCATATCTCCACTCTCATCAACATACACATTCATAAATGCAATTATAGCACAACATAAGTAAATTTATTTATTGTTTAACTTATACAAATATGCTATTATTAGAAAATAAACACATGACAAAAGCTCGTACATATATTAAGGATTTATCACAAAAGAAAGGCGAAGAGGTCCTGATCAAAGGCTGGGTTAATATACGGCGTGATCAAGGCAAAATGATATTCTTAGACTTCCGTGATATGACTGGCCTTGTCCAAGGTGTAATACTACCCTCATATACTGATACGCTTGAAGTTGGCAAAAGATTAAGACAAGAATTTGTAGTCGCAGTAACAGGTAAAGTAAATGAGAGGCCAGAAAAAAATAAAAAGGAAGGTGTGCTTAATGGTGATATAGAGCTAGAGATTATGAGTATAGAGATATTAAATGAATCTGAGACTCCACCTTTTGATATTTCATCCTCGGGACTCGAGATTGACGAGCAAGTTAGATTAAAATATAGATACATAGATCTAAGAAGAAAAAGATTGCAAAAAAATATTTTAATTAGATCAGAGCTACAACAGCTAATAAGAAAAGAACTAATAGGTGAAGGCTTCACAGAAGTGGAGACCCCGCTAATGTCAGCACCCACACCAGAAGGCTCTAGATCTTATGTGGTTCCATCTAGAATACATAAAGGCAATTTCTACGCCCTACCTCAGTCTCCACAACAATACAAACAGTTACTAATGATGTCTGGGGTTGATCGATATTTTCAATTTGCTCGCTGTATGCGTGATGAGGACACGAGAGGCGATAGGCAGCCCGAGTTCACCCAGCTTGACATGGAACTTTCTTTTGTTGACGAAGAGACTATAATTAATATTAACGAAGCTCTACTAATTAAGATAGTAACAGAGCTTTATCCTGATAAAAAAATACAAGAGGTTCCATTCCCAAGAATGAGCTATAAAGAAGCGATGGAGAAATATGGTAATGATAGACCTGACATCAGGAACGATAAGAATGACGAGAACTTACTTGCCTTCTTGTGGGTCACTGACTTCCCTGCTTTTGAGAAGACTGGGGCGGATAATTTAGATGGTACAGGCGAGTGGACTTTTACACATAATCCTTTTGCTAAGCCTCGTGAGTCATCAATAGAAGATTTTAGAAATAAAAAAGATATAGCAAATATTGTAACAACTCAGTATGATATCACTCTAAATGGCTACGAGATTGGCGGTGGTAGCATAAGAAATCATAATAGCGATGACCAGAAGAAAGTATTTGAGATCATGGGCTATGATGAAGATCGTATACAAAATAGTTTTGGACATATATTACAAGCCCTTAAATTTGGGGCACCACCACATGGTGGTATAGCTTGGGGCTTTGATAGGCTTGTAATGCTACTTGAGAATGAGCCTAACATAAGAGAGGTAATTGCTTTTGCAAAGACAGGCGAGGGCCGTGACCTCATGATGGGAGCACCATTACCAATGCCCAACACCAGTTTAAGAGATCTAGGGATAAGCGTTGAGAAGAATAAGTAATTCCTGAGACAAGCTCGCTGTGTTATAATATCCTCATGGACAATCTCGAATTATTAAGAGCTGTTATACTACTAGTCGGATGGCCACTACTAATTGTGGGGGCACTTTATATATTTTATAATGCCTACAACTTTTATAAAGCAGTTAATAGTACGCCGATCGCTAAGCTAGTACCTATCTTTGCCATCACTACTATCATCACGATGATATCGCTTGGTCTTGTCTCGACATATTATATGATGTCTGATCTTGAGGATGGGGTCAGGCATGTGCTCCCAATATTTATAATCTGGTTTGTGTTGATGATGCTAATACTTATATATTCACACCGTATGGATAAGAAAGCGCTCAGATATAATGATCTTCTGATCGCGCTCGACAGATCTAAGAGTGACTTCATCACTATCTCCTCGCATCAGCTACGCACCCCACTTTCTGGTATTAAGTGGATAACGGAGCTACTACTCGCAAACAAAATCATAATAGAAACGAGTGAAATAAAAGAGAAAATAAATAACATACATCATAGCACCGATAAGATGCTAGCTCTTATCTCTAACTTATTATACATTGTAAAATTAGACACGGGTAAAATGGTCATACATAAGACAGAGTTTGATATTGTGCATACTCTTACAAGCATAATTAATCAGCTCACTCCAAATAGTGAGAAAAATAATCAGACTATCAAGCTAATTAATAATATAAGCCAAGAAGTATTAATAAAGTCTGACAAGACTCTAATAGAAGAAATAATTAAAAACATAACAAGTAATGCCATTAATCACGGTAGTAAAAATAGTGAAATCAAAGTGACGCTCGGTATGGATGAGGGCAAGAAGAATCACTTAGAGATCAGCATTAATAATCAGGGTGAGGTTATCGATAAGCACAGGATGACAAATATGTTTGAGAGATATTCGAGAGAGGAGGCTACTGGTAGCATAGGAGAAGTGGGAGGACTTGGCCTGTATATAGCACGTAGCTTTGCGAGGCTAATTAATGCTAGAATAGAAGTATGCTCAGATAATATATCAGGGACAACTTTTAAAATAAAATTACATTAACAATATGCAAAATAAAAATAAAATCTTAATAATAGAAGATGACGAGGTGTTGCAGAGCTCTCTCTATGAGATCATATCAATGAGCGGCTATGAGGCTATTATAGCCAAAGATGGCACAGGAGGTTATAACTTAGCTATCCGAGAACAACCTTTTCTTATATTACTTGATCTTAATCTCCCTCATATGTACGGGCTCACAATACTCGAGAAGATACGCACAGAGTGCGGCACTTGGGGACGTGATGTAGCGATTATAATTATCACTAATCAAGATCCGGACAACAAGATATTAGACTCTCTCGAGAAGTACAAGCCATCTTATTATCTCCTCAAATCTAACCTCAATCTCGCTGATCTTATGAGTAATATTAAGTTGTGTGAGAAGTAAGATATAAATATATACTCTCTTTATACTTACTTGATCAGAACCTGTGTTAAAAAATCTTTAAAATTATATCCTGAGGCTACTAGTTGCTTTGGTAAAAATGAATTCTTAGTCATGCCAGGTATAGTATTAATTTCTAATACAAATAATTTATTGTCGGGAGTTAGTATTATATCTGTTCTTGATAAATCTTTGCACCCAATTAATTTATGACATCTAAGTGCAACATCTTTAATCTGAGTTAAGACTTTACTATCAAGATTAGGCATTACTATTTCATTGCATTTATTTGGAGTGTACTTTGAGTTATAATCGAATGTCTCAGTACTTGTTAAAATTATTTCTGTGGGAGTTAAGGCTATTTCTCCAGCTTCACCCATATCAACCACAGCGCAAGTGAATTCTCTTCCAGATACAAACTCTTGCATAAGCATCTCATTATTATTTTTAAAAATAATCTCTAAATTACTATTTAAATCTTCCAAATTTAAAATTTTAAATAGGCCCATGCTTGAGCCTTCGTTTATTGGCTTTAGTATTATGGGGAAATTTAAATCTAAAACTTGCTCTATTATGTTATCTATGTTTATAATTTTACTTTTTGGGATATTTATTCCATTTGATGAGAATAATATATTAGAGCTATTCTTATTCATGGCAAGATTACTTACTCTACTATCAGAGCCTACATATTTAATATTTTTATCTTCTAATTTCTTCTGAAGTTGACCTCCTTCACCAAATTCACCATGAAGCACAGGGGAAACTTTATGAATTTTTTGGTCTAACAGATAATCACATACCTGATCCAAACTCTGCCCTTCCTTATTCTCATTTATAAAAAAGTTAAGATTTTTGTCACAGAATATTTTAATTACTTCAAAAAGTTTGCTATCTATATTATCAAATACATTATTAGCTGACCACACAGACACCTCATGTTCACTACCTGGTCCCCCGTAGATTATGGCTATTTTAGTTTTCATATCATGCTTTATGTATTTTTATGAATTCTTTATTAGTCACAGTTGAATGTTGGTCATCTACACTTATTGCAGAGTTAAGATCTACACAGCTAGAGCTTCTGCAAATATTTGGTTTATTGTCATAATCCTTACACATCCCAGTATCAGCATCGAAATTTACACAGTCGTATGTATTTATTCTAGATGTATCAGAGGCATTCTTAGATGCAAGTAACTGGTCTCTTTTTATCCATAAGTCATTTCCTTTAGGATCTTTAGGCAAAATTAAACCTCTTGTTATAGATCTAGTGTCAATCTTAACCGGACTGCAACACCAACTACAATTTTTATCAATACATGGTCCATGTTTGTTTGGATTATTCATATTTTAATTATAACAGAAAAACCAAATTCTAGAAACAAAGAAATGGGTTGTCATTTGTACTATAATTAATCAACAAATATGGACCTCACAATACCGGTAGAAAATTATATACTCAATATCAGAGTTTTGTTTTGATTAAGAGTGGTGACAATTATATATTTGAAAAGCATAAGCAAGGATACTATTTTGGCGTAGGAGGTCGTGTTAAAATTGGTGAGCGATCAGATGTAGCTGCGATACGAGAAGTAGAGGAAGAATTAGGTGTAACAGTAATAGATTTAAAATATAAGACAGTCATTGAGAACTTCTATGATAACGTACATGAGATTTGCTTTGTCTACACTTGTGAAGATATCAAGAGCGACAGGATAAATCGGAGACCATTTGTAATATTTGATAAGAATGAGTTGTAAAATATAGATTTAAGACCAGAGATTCTGAAAAAGATAATTTTGGAAGGTGAAGAGTGTAAGAGGAATTACGTGGTGAGTAAAATCTAAAATAAAAACGAACCCCACTTCGCGTCCCTACGCCACTAAAGTTATGCAGCACAAGAAAGCTACGCGGGGCACGGCCCAAATTTGGATAGATTATCTTGACTTATTATTGTAATAGTGATAAGATTATATACATAACAAGCAAAGGGGAACAAGGGTCCGTGTGACCGGAGACATAGAAATATGTATTACCTCTAAATGCTGGCGCAAGTCGCTGAGATTAAAATCTCCCAAGTTATACTTTGGGAGATTTTAATTTTGATTCATGTGGGTTATTGATATTCTACTTTTCATAATATTAAAAACTTTTATAGAATTATCACTCTCAGGATTATCATAGTAATATCTAACACACCCAGCCACGAAGTCAGCGACACGTAAACCTGAAAATTTTTTATCATCCAAACCCTTAACATTTTTTACTGGCAAGTTTTTAGATCTCAATATGTTTTTAATTTTACCTACAAACTTCTCCGGCTTATCACCATCTATATAAATATTCTTTATTTTATCTTCTGATAATATCAAGTATTTTATAGAAAGTAACAACGACTCGTCAACATTTATCGGATTTTTAAATATAGATACTCTGCTTTTAAAGTCAAGCTTGGATATATCACTCGCAACTTTTTCTCTGACTTTCCAAGACATTTCGCTCCAATGTATTTTATCTATTCTATACTTTTCTTCTACGGCTATCACGCTACTATCAAATTCTTCTTCACAGCTGTACTCTATATAGACTAGAGCGAATGTACTGTGGCCATTTTTAGAAGTTATACCAGATTCATCTATACAAACCGTGTTTAATTTCATTTTTATATTGTACCATATTTATAAAATTACTAGGCAAAAATAAGACCAACCCCACTTCGTCCCGTACCATACGGTACAGGACTTCGCGGGGTACGGCCCAAATTTTTAAAATTTATCCAAAATAATGCATGAATTATATGCGTTATTTTGGCATGAATAAAAACGAACCCTACTACGCTACAGCTTCGAAGGGCACAGCACAAATATTATGTTACTTGACATATAATAAATATATTGTTATAATGCTTTCACCATATTAGCTAGGGGTGCCAAATGAAGTTCTTTTGTTTGTGGATTTTTGGAGGAAGACAAAAAGGTGGAGTCTTCCTTGTTTATGAAACTCAAAAACCTGGAGTTTACTGTGTGCAGGCAGGTAAATTCCTTAGCCACTCTGAACTAAACAGAGGTGACGAAGATAAGAAAGCGGACTACGTTGCAGCTGGCCGCTTCGATGAGAATGGAGACGTCAAAGGATGGTCATCAAAGGGCTATGGCGTGGAAACACCAGATTCGATGATGCACGATCTCGCGGCTGTTATCAAGACAGCGAATCAAGAATATGGATAATAAACTTTTTATCCTGGAGGCGCCAATCATGCGGGCGCTTTTTTTATTTTGCAATAACATCAATCCATGTTATAATATAAAAACGAAAGCAGCAATACTAACTGCAATATAATACATCTCCTCATACACCCCCTTGTGGGTGTATTGTATTTATAATAAATTAATATGATGCATAATAAATTTTAAATATGTCAAATCAAAACACAAAAGATGAGTTGGTGTGTAGCCTAAGGTCACATATAGATGATATCAGGAGTCTTATACTCGCAGAATTAGAAAGGCTTAAATCAAGAGAAGAAGAATTGCTAACTCAAGTCAGGAGATCATTCAGCATGGAGCAAGAGATGGCAGCGCAGCAGCTCACATATTGTAGGAGGAGAATAGATGAGCTCAGCTCACTCTCGC